>JAUYEC010000074.1 GCA_030691585.1 Candidatus Omnitrophota bacterium | reverse complement strand
CACCAGAACCAGGCCCAAAAGCGGCATAACCACGAGCTTCAGCGCCGAAACAAGAAACACGGCCTTTTTATCCACTCGCGTGATCCTGGCCGCGGCCAGGGAGCCTCCGACAACCAGCATCGCCAAAGGCAATGTGGTTTCGCCGATCATCTGTACCGGCTTTATCACTGCGCCGGGGATAAATCTATTCAGCCGAAAATACACCATCAGCATCCCCAGGATGATCGCCACAACCGGCGGGCTGAACAAACTGCCCAGCTCAAATTTCTTATTTTTATGCGCGGTCAATAAATACGCGCCGAAGGAAAACATCACCAGGTTAAAACCGAGAAGAAAGAGAAAAAGAAAAACCAGCATCGGATCGGCTTTATCTTTGGGCAAAAGGGCGGCGATCAACACCAAAGGCAGATAGCCGGAATTTTGAAATGCCACCAGGCTCATAAACTGCGCCTTGCGCTCGCGGCCGGCGACAGCGCCGGAAAAACAGTACGCCAACGCCAGGCCGATCCCGGTGATCAGGATACTTAAAACCGGATAGAGCCACCAGTTCGGATACATGCTGAAACTAAATTGGCTGATCAGCTGATAGAAGATGAGAAACGGCAAAGTGATCTCAATCGTGAGGCGGCTTAAAATATCCAGCCCAGCCTCGCCGAGAATATTCTTCTTTACGAGAATATACCCGATCAACCCCAGAATAAATATCTGCAGGGTCGCCGCCCCAGTCATCCTAAACGCTTGCCAAAACATAAGTTCTCCCTTAATTTAAGCCTTATAAGTATAGCATATCGTCTTAAAAAAACCAATTTGAATTGCATAAATTGTAGGGACAGCATATTATGCTGTCCCTACGGCAATATCGTTATTGTAGGGGCGGGTTTCAAACCCGCCCCTACAGATAAGATCGTATCTGCCTTTTTGTTTGACATACCGGCGGGGCTGGGCTATACTTTAATTCATTCGCGGAGGTGGTGAAATGGCAGACACGCAGGTCTCAGAAGCCTGTGCCGCAAGGTATGAGGGTTCAACTCCCTCCCTCCGCACCAGATAAAAAAAGGGGACAGCGCCCGGTTTTAGGGCGCTGTCCCCTTTTTTGTCCCTATTTATTAGAGCGCGGTCCAGGCGTTGCATGCCGCTTGGCTAACAGGCGCGGTTCCCGCCGCGTTTGCCCTGGCCACACCGTCTGAACCCGCGCAGAAAGAACGTACCCCCGTAATATTCGGGGACTGGGGAGTCGTATAAACGAAAAAATCGGTAGTCGCGCCTGTCCCGCCCATGTAATATCTATAACCGCTCTTGGTGCAGGGCGGCGAAGCGCATCCCAGGGTCGCGTCAAGATAAGAATTCGTATTTAAAATATTCAACGTCGTAGGCAAGGCGTTATTCACCGACCAGTAAGTCTGCGCCGCGACTGAAATCATTTCAATATTGGAAACCGCGTGCTGTTCATTCGCGGTTATACGGGAACGCAGCAGGCTCGGTATAGCGATGCCTGCCAGGATAACGATAATCGCGGTTACGATCATGATCTCAACCATGGTAAAACCTTTTTTCATCGTCATGCCCTCATTTATAATAATTCCTAATAAGCGCTTTGCATCTCCCGCCAGGAAATAACCTGAACATCGGCATTTATTCCTAAGGCGCGTATAGAATTCATATATTCTACGCCGTGCCCCGGAGGGTCAAAATTGATCTGCTCGTTACCGGTCATGGTCGTCGTCCCGCCCGACCAGAGCCCTCCGTCAACATTGATCACATTGCCCCCGCCGCCGTGCAGCCATATATTACCGCGCGTGTATAGGCAACCGTCTATGCTGGCATTCCCCCCGATCTCCGCGTCGTAGATGGCGTCCCCGCCGACCACAATAAACCCCTTGACTACCTGATTGCCTCCGACAAGGGTAAAATCATCATAGACGAAAACGACATTGGGCGTGCCCGTTGGGTTACTTTCCGACGGCGCCTCAAACCAAAAGCTGGCGGTAGGATACGTAGTCACATGGGTAGTAGGATTATACCAGCCCTGCGCCGCGCTCATTTGCTGCAACTGGTCAAAACTTAGCGAAGGCAGGCCGTTATTATGCAAAGTCGAGTCGCTTTGAGCAACGCTTCCGTTCACCGGTCCGGTAACCGCTCCACCGGAAAGAACATCACCGTTTACAACGCAATTACTTTCTATGCTCACAGCGCCGGCGGAATAGATACTATTGTCATAGAATCCCAACGGGATGCGCTTGATCGCTGTTACTTCTATGTCACGCCTTACTTTGACTGCCGAGGCTAAAGGAATAAAACCGGAAGCGGCCACTGTACGGTTATCCCCATTGGCAATTATAGTCGCGGAATACTCACCCGGGCCTAAAGAAGTAGCCGGTATAGAAGCTACATTATTAAAGTAACCCCTTAATTGCGCGATCGCCTTGTTTACCCCTGCCTCAGCCAGCCATAATGCCTGGGTGGAATCAAAATATTTGCCGGCCACAGCTCTTTCGGAGACGCTGCGTAAAAGAAACGCGGCCGCCAGGATACTTAAAGCCGCGATTATCATATAACAGATGATCAGAGCCGCGCCGCGCCTGTTCATGGGTTATGGATTCCTCACTTGCACTTGTTCGGCCAAAGAAAATGTCAGTGAACGCTGCGTTCCGCCGGAAAAAAATGTTTTGCCCGCCTCCAGCGATATTCTTTGGATACTGCTGCCTACGCTCCTGGCGGGGAACAACAAAGTTGTGATATCGTTAGCTTTTACTACCACCGTGCCCGGCGGATATTCACGCTTCAGCTGCCAGAACGTCTTTCCCGAGACCACGGTTCTTTCAACATAATATCTGATACCAACTGCGTCAAGCGTATCAAAAGTGACGGTATTATTGTTATTTGCGTCTAAGCCTGTCATTATCGTAGATAAACGGGCCTGCCTTATTTCCCGGCTCAACCAGCTCATCGCCTGCCTGGCCTGCCGCTGAAGATTAAGCGAAGCCAGGTTGATATCATAATTGGTCGTGGAAACATTCAGCACCCCAAACATACCGCCGATAATAAAAGCAACGATCAAAACCGCTACCAATATCTCAAATAAAGTAAGCCCCTTCATCGTTTTGAAATTAACGTTTCCAATACTAAAGTCCGGGTATTTGCCTGTTCCCTGTCTTTCCAGCTGACTGTAACAACGACATGCAAAGGATTTATGCTATCGTTAACCCAGGTAGTCGTAATTGATTCGCTGTTTAAAACACACGGATAGGCGCACGGCGAAACGCAGCCCATTTTAGCGCATATCGTAACAGAATTCCAATTCCACGTCCCGGAAGTGATCGCTGTCTGAAGAGGGCTAAGGTCGCCGCTCTTCATATATTCCATTATATCTTCCATTACAGATTCGGCGTGGGTTGCGGCAATGCTCTTGTTGCGGTTGGCTGAATCAAGGAAGGCGGTGCTGACAAACATATATAATATGCCGGACATAACGAAAGCGAAGATCGCCGCCGCCAGCAGCAGCTCCATCAGGCTAAGCCCTTTTGAAGCACCACCCCTATTCTTCATCGCCATATTATAGAATGTTTAACTTTTTATATCAATGATTTAGAAATATTTTCTTTTTTTAATTGCAAAAACCATTTTCCGGCTAAAACCGAAATAATAACCTTGATTAATCTTATGCTATGGCTGGAAATTTTCTTGCTATAAAGAATTGTGGGATGCCACCATTGCGGTTCGTTAGTGCAGAAACACCGGTCAAATATCTTTTCTCTGATTTTGCCGGCTTGATCAGAATTCCATATTTTCTTGAAATCATAATCATATTCTCTCAGGCTGCCAAAAGGCGCGGTATGCTCGCAAGCCCCTACCATTCCCTCATTATCAATAAATCCTCCTGAGATGCCGGCATAACAGGGAATTTTACTTTTATTTTCAATTATTGTTTTGTATATGTAATCATACATCATAATCGTCCCTATTTTTACCTTGGAATCGTGCTCAAATTTGCCCCTTACCATATCCCTGACATATAAATCTGTCCATCTTTTGTAGGTATCTAATTTTAATCCTTGTTTGCACTGCTGGTCGCGGGGCTCATCCCTTACCAGAAGCTGCGCCATGCAATCCGGCCGCGGTTTCAGGTTACAAAAGTATTCATAAATATCAAAAATTTTATCCTGGTTGAGAGAAGAAAACACGGTATTAATCCCGACCTTGAGCTTTTTGTGCGCATCTTTAAGGCGCATTAAAGATTGATATACGCTGATCGCGCGGGCAAAAGCGCCGGGAGTATTGCGGATCGCGTCATGGTCCTCTGCGATACCATCAATGGAAACCTTGATGATAAGACGGACTTCCGGATGGCCTTTGAGGAAATTATCTACAGTTACAATTGTATTATCAATAATTTGTCCGTTTGTAGAAATATTTATCGTTTTAGGCCTGGAAAATTCATAGATATTTTGCAAGACTTCGCACAAGTCTTTGCGGATAAAAGGCTCTCCTCCAGCTACGTACAGATATTCAATCGGGCCTAGATTAGAGAAAATCCGGCTTATTTCATCTGCCGTTAAATCCAGTTTTTTGCTGTTGCCTATTGCCCCTTTTGGGTTAGCCTCAAACCAATTAAAACAATGCCTGCAATGACAGACGCAACGGTTTGTAACGAGAAAGGAGATTATTTCCGGGAGGGATTTTTTATAGTTAGATTTCCTTATTTTCACAGTGGGAAGCAGAAGTAATTATATCCGCGATAACCTTTCTTTTAATTTTCCGGGAAGCTGTCTTTGGCAATTCATCCGCCCAGATTTCAAAATCTATAACCCTTTTGTACTCCGCTAAATTCGTAACTAATCGGGCAATCTCGGAATTTATTTTGTTTTTGATCGCGTTTTTATCTTTCTTTTCGCTTTCTTCGAATAGGTCAAGATTGGGCACAACAACAGCATATACCTCTTCACACCCCTTACGCAGGCCCTTTGTGGCGATTTTGGCTAACACGCAAATTTCTTTGATAAACGGGCTCCTCGAGATTACCTGCTCGACTTCTTCCGGGAATACTTTTTTGCCGGCTCCCAGCACAATAAGATTCCTTATCCTGCCGGTTATATAAAGAAAACCGTCATTATCCAGGCGTCCTATATCACCGGTATGTAACCACCCCTCCTTAATCACTTCAGCGGTCTGCCCGGGATTCTGAAAATAGCCCTTCATAACATGATCGCCTCTTGTGATAATTTCGCCGTCATTGGAACTGCTGTTTTCTTTCAGTATCTTTACCTCTACGCCCAGCAAAGGTTTCCCTACTGATCCGAACCTGTACGTTTCGAAAGTATTCACCGCGATAGCCGGAGAGGTCTCGGTAAGGCCGTATCCCTGCAATACCCAAAAACCAAGGGCGCTGAAATTTATCTCGATCTCCTTATCCAATGGCGCGCCGCCGCTTACAAAACCGCACAATTTTGAGCCAAACTGCTTATGTAATTCAAAAAATAACAATCGGCCTATCCTGATATTATAATTAAGCAGCCACTTGGATAGATTTAACAACCGGTTAAACATTTTGCGTTTATAAGCAGGCATTTTATCCACTTTATCCATAACTCCGTCGTAGAGCATCTTTATGACTAACGGTACGCAGATCACCATTCTTGTATGCGTTTGCTGCATCAGCGAAAGCATATGGGTCGGCTTCAAGCTATCGCAATATGTGATACAGCCTCCGGCATAAAGCGGAGCGATGAGCCCGCCCGTCAACTCAAGTGTATGGTTTAAAGGCAGAATAGAAAGGAACTGCTCCTGGATCTTGTAATGGACTATCTCGCTCAAAGATCTCACCTGAAACATCAGGTTGCGATAAGTAAGCTCAACCCCTTTTGCCACGCCGGTAGTGCCGGAGGTATATATTATTAACGCGGTATCTTCTTCGTGTATAGGCCGGTTTTTATTTTCCTCGCTGACAAGCTTCAGGTCTTTCAGCTTAACGACATCCTGCCGCTCGTTATTATCTATGGCAATGATATATTTCAAGTCTGGCAGAGACGGCTTTATTTTATCGACGATATTTAAATATTTCTCGCTGACGAATATACATCTTGCCTGGCTGTTACTAAGAATAAATTGCACTTCGGTTTCACTAAGTTTGATATCTATCGGAACAACTATAGCGGCTGCGCAGATAATTCCGAAGAGCGCGACAGACCACTCGGGCCTATTTTCTGAATAAATCGCGATCCTGTCATTCTGGACTATCCCCCATTTAATCAGGTTCGATGAAACATCAACCGTCCTCCTGCCTAACTCTACATAAGAAATTTTACGAAAAGTTCCGTCTTTCTCTCTGATCTGGACCGCCGTAATATCTCCATAATCCTTATTTATGGCTTCCAGGATGTCAATAATAGTGACTGTTTTCAGGCTTACACGTTTTCTCATTCTTTTTCACGCTCCCTTCTTTCTTTTGCGGATTTGGCAGGCACGCCCGCGTAAACGCTATGCGGTTCCACGATTTTGTTCTTCCCCAATACCGCTCCGGCAGCGACAAGAGCGCCATCACCTATTTCGCATCCCGGCAGAATTACGGCATTAAGCCCAATTATTGCTTTTTTGCCTATTTTTACTTTTTTTAAGATCAACCTGCTCCTCTCAAAAGAATGACATATTACAGTGGCATGGCCCCCGATAACCGCTTCATCATCAATTTCTAATAAAGATAAATCTGCTCCAAATTTAGTATTGATCTGGACATTCTTCCCCACCCTGGCTCCCATGAGCTTATAAAACAGGCTGGCTATAGGAGTAAGTAGAATAAAATCCATAAAAGTAACCGAAACTAAATAAAACAAAGAATTTACAATATACCATTTTATTGTACCTAAAGAGAATATGCGGTATTCTCCTTCTTTTAAATTTAGCCTGAAGATAATTCGCAGCATACCGACTAATAAAATCATAGTAAGGCCGTATATGAAATACGAAATGCTGAAACCGAAACTCAACATTAGGGCGCGCAGGATAATACTAGACCCTGTTGTATGCGACCAAATATAATAACAAAGTAATAACCCGGGGAAAATAGAAACTCCGATAATAAAAGCAGCCAGAAGGTATAAACAGAAAACTAATATAATTTGCGCAAACGTTATTAATATAGCCGCCATCTTTCCTCCTTTATAAACATAAACCTTTAATTTTTGTATTTATCGATTTAATTTTAGCCTTGTCAAAATAAAACATAGTGCTTAGTCGGGTCGGCGAGTTTTTAGCCGCGGTGGCGGATGCCGAATAAGGCCGATACCACGTAACACCCGGCCGCAATTAGCACGATTGTTGCCCCCGATGCAGTACCCCAATAATAGGAAGCGATCAAACCGGCGATCCCGGAAAAAATACTTATCACCACCGCCCACATTGTGTAGGCGCAGACATTGCGCGTGAAGTTGCGGCTGGCCGCCGCGGGCAGGACCAATAGCGAGCCGATGATCAAAATACCAATCAGGCGGATAGAAACGGTGACCACCACCGCAAGGAGTATGGCAAAACCCGTCTCAATAAGAAAAGTATTCACCTTACGGCTGCGCGCCAGCGACGGGTTGACGCAGGCGAGTATCATCGCGTTGCCCAGACTATACCAGTAAACTAAAACAACCGCGGCGATCAGAAAAAGCCAGCCTATTTGTTTAGGGGTTACCGTCAGGATATCTCCGATCAGATAGCTCGTATACTTTGCAAATCCTCCCTGCCTGCTTAAAATAACAATACCCAGAGCCACGATAAAAGCGAATAATACCCCCAAAATTGTATCCATATCCGCGCGCGTGACGTTCTTTAAAAGATTGATGCTCACCGCCAACGCCACCGCCAAAATAATCATCGGCAGGGTCGGGTCGCTAAAACCTAAAAGAACACCTATGGCTATACCGGTAAGCGCCGAATGGCCCAACACGTCGGTAAAAAAAACCATGCGCTTATTTACCACCATCGTGCCTAAGAGCGCGAACAACGGCGTCACCAGGATCACCGCTAAAAGCGCGTTGCGCATAAAGGCATAACCCGCCCAGTCGTAAGGCAGCAAACCGATCAACCTATGCCAGGCCTCAATGATTATCAATCTTATCCTTCCCTTCTGATAACAAAAGCGGCAAACAGGAAATATTCCATAAAGATGGGCCAAAAGCCATGACCAGTTTTTCGTTTAAAAGGACTTCTTCGGGCTTACCCTGGGCGACGACCGAACGGTTTAAGAGGATCATCCGGTCCACATAAGTGGCAATCCCTGCCAGATCGTGCGTCACCAGAACAACGGAGATATCATGTCTTTGCCTTAGGTCCCTGACTATCCGGTAAAAAAGTGACAGGCCTTTAACATCCACCCCGCTTGCCGGCTCATCTAATAATAGCAGCTCGGGCCGAGAAGTCATGGCCACGGCAAGTAAAACACGCTGTAATTCTCCGCCGGAAAGCTCCCCGATCCTTCTTTCTGATAAGGCTTCCGCCGAAAACACAGACAGTATATCTTTTACTTTTTCCGATAGTGCCCTGCTCACCCCTGCCCAGACCGGCCGGCAGCTGATCGCCGAAACCACAAGATCCCGCACGCTGATAGGCGAGCCGATATCAAATTGCAATTTTTGCGGGACATAACCTATTCTCGGCCGTTTAGAAACAGCGCCGCTTACCTGAAAGGATATCTTGCCCCGATAAGGGATCTCCCCGAGTAAGGCCCTTAATAAAGTAGTCTTGCCTGCGCCGTTTGACCCGACCACACCCACGACCTCTCCGCAATTTACGTGCAGATCAACATTATCAAGCACGATATTGCCGCCGAGATTCACAGTCAGCCCGTCTATTTTTGTGCAGCAATGTTGGCAAGAATTCATAAAACGCCCCTCAATTTTCTCTGTAGGGACAGCATAATATGCTGTCCCTACAATTAGAATGTATGCATAAAGGTCAGCACCACGGAATCATTGGCGTTGGCGTTGGTGCCGATCGCCACTCTCTGATAAGCAAGGACAACCTGTAACTCCGGACATGACCAGCCCAGGCCCGGGATAACAGTAAGGTATTTGACGTCGGTGGCCGGAGCCCTTGAGCCGCGCTGCCGCGTGTCACCCTGCAGAAAACCGTTTACTTCCAGCAGCAAGTTGAAACCTTTGGGCAAAATATATTCCACGGCTCCGTCAATATTCAAGAAATTTCCGTAGCGGGCCTTATCATCATCGATGCTGACGTTTTGGGGAAAGCTATATATGGTATCAAAATACAGGATAAACGGCTTTATTTTCTTGATCAGCGAGATGCCGAATCCCGGGGCCCAGGCACCGCCTCCGGAAATATCTCCGGTCAGGTCCGTGCCCAATTTATTAGGGTCAGCATGCTGAAACTTTCCCGAGGGTATCTTAAGCTGGAACAATCCGGTTATTGTAGGCAGCGCCCCTTTTTCCTCAAAAGCGCGATAGCGCAGCCAGAGAAAACTATCCCCCACGCCGTTATCGCGGGCTTTTAATCCGTCCTGCTTAGCGTAATTCTGCTGATAGTTAATAAAAACATCAACATCCATCTGCTCGGTGATGCCGTATTGCAAATACAACTGTTCTGCATACTGGTCTTTCACCTGTCCGGCGGGCAGGGCTTTATAGTGCCCTTCTGAATTAAATGCCCCCCTTGTGTGATTATAGAAAATATAGGGCTGGACCATGAAGCGCCCTTTTGGGCAAAGCACAGGCTGAGTGGTTATCGGGCCGGGAGAAAAAGGATTCCATTCCGGGCTGGCCGGTTCGGCAGCGAAGGAGCTGAGGGGGAAAAATAAAACCCCGCTGATCAAAAATGCCGCTAAAGTAAAATCCCTTCTCTTCATCTTAATCATAGCCGTATTTCTTGACGAACCAGGCCTTGACTTTCTGCACCATCAACAAATATGCCGCCACGATCAATAACAGCGCCGCAAAATACGACAGCGGCGGAGCGACAAAACCAAAATATCTTCCCAGTCCTGTAAACGGTATGATCAAACCGATGGTCACGATATAGATGGAAGTAAATATTAAGAACGGGCTGGGCTTACTTTCCACAAAGGGGATCTTGCCGGTACGGATAACATGGATCACCAGCGTCTGCGTGCAGAGAGATTCCAGGAACCAACCGGTATGAAAAAATTCCTGCCTGGCACGGAAGATAAATAACAATACCCCGAAGGTGATAAAATCAAAAATAGAGCTGATCGGGCCGATAAAGACCATAAACCTTTTTATTGAGCGTAAGTTCCAGGGCCGGGACCGGCTCAAATATTCCTTGTCCACTTCATCTGAGGCGATGGAGACCTGCGAAAGGTCATAGAGAAAATTATTTAACAATATCTGTATGGGCAGCATGGGCAGGAACGGCAGAAAAAGGCTGGCGCCGGTCATGCTGATCATATTCCCCAGGTTGGAACTGGACCCCATCTTGATATACTTGACGATGTTGCCGAAAGTCTTCCTGCCCTCGATAACCCCGTCCTCCAGCACCATCAGGCTTTTCTTCAAAAGGATTATATCCGCGGATTCCTTGGCGATATCCACGGCGTTGTTCACCGATATGCCGACGTCGGCGGCCTTAAGCGCCGGGGCGTCGTTGATGCCGTCGCCGAGGTAGCCGACAATGTGTTTGCCCTGGTGCAGGGCGCGGATGACCCGCTCCTTCTGCATGGGCGATAGCCGCGCGAAAACCGTAGTGGCATTTACCAGGGCCACAAGCTCCTCATCACTTGCCTTCTCTACCTGCTCTCCGTTGACCAGGGCCTTGACGTCAAGGCCCACCTCACTGCAGATCTTCCGGGTCACCAGCTCATTGTCGCCGGTGAGCACCTTGAACTCTATGCCCAGCTTTCTTAATGTCTCAATTGTCTTTTTGGCCGTGGGCTTAGGCGGATCAAGAAAGGCGATATATCCTTTGAGGATCAACTCTTGTTCGTCGTCTCTTGTATATACGGTTTTCCTATTCTCTATGTCTTTATAGGCCAGAGCCAGGACCCTGAACCCTTCGGAGCTGAGATTATTATATTCCTCGCGCAGGTCGCTAAGGATCAGCTCTTCCATATCCAGAATTTCACCCTCTAATTCGTATTTAGTGCATCTTTTAAATATCTCTTCGGGGGCGCCCTTGGCGATGAGGCGATCCTTGCCGTCTTTTCCCACCACCACCGACATAATTTTACGCGAAAAATCAAAGGGGATCTCATCCACCTTCTTAAACTCGCCCACGGCCAGTTTTTCGTGTTTTAAGATGGCCCTGTCTAAAATATTCTTGAGGCCGGTCTGATAAAGGCTGTTGATATAGGCGAGTTTGAGCAC
Organism: Candidatus Omnitrophota bacterium; assembly: GCA_030691585.1. GTDB lineage: Bacteria > Omnitrophota > Gorgyraeia > Gygaellales > Profunditerraquicolaceae > JAUYEC01. Next base: position 8,848 of record JAUYEC010000074.1, on the reverse strand, counting down.
GGCATCGTTTTCTTTCCTGACCACGTCGCAGTGCCGCTCAAGGACGATGCGGTCAAGGGTAAGCGTGCCGGTCTTATCGGTGCAGAGCACATCCATCGCCCCGAAATTCTGGATGGAATTCAAGCGCTTGACGATGACTTGCTTTTTAGACATGGCAATAGCGCCTTTGGAGAGGTTGATGGCCACAAGCATCGGCAGCATCTCCGGCGTCAGGCCCACTGCTACCGCAAGCGAAAAAAGCAAGGCCTCAATAAAGTTGCCGCGCATTAACGCGTTTATGCCGAAGATCACTACCACCAGCACCAGCATAAAACGGATCATCAGCCAGGTGAATTGGCGTATCCCTTTATCAAAACCGGTCTCCACCGGTATTGCCGCCAGTTTACGCGACAGCTCGCCGAATTCCGTGGCCAGGCCCGTCCTGATCACTACACCCAGCCCTGTGCCGCTGACCACGGCCGAGCCCATAAAGGCGATATTGCCTGATTCCGATATGGAGCCGCCTTTGGTTTGCGCCGGCTCCGCGGATTTTTCTATCGGGAAGCTCTCGCCGGTCAGCGAAGACTGGTTGATAAAAAGATCCTTGCAGGAAACTATGCGCAGGTCCGCCGGGATCATATCTCCGGCAAAGAGGTCCACGATGTCCCCGGGCACGATCTCTTTGATCTTTATTTCCCTTGGCTTATTGTTACGCCAGACAGTGGCTGTGACGCGCACCATTTCGCTTAATTTCTCGGCTTCCTTGTTGGCGCGATATTCCTGTATGAATGACAAAAAGACACTCATCACTGCCATCAGGATGACAAGAACGGCACTGGCCTTCTCGCCGAAGAACAGCGAGAACCCGGCAATAATCAAGAGCACTATGACCAGCGGATTGATAAATTTGGAGATTATCTGCAGAAGGATGGTGCGTTTCTTTTTGCGGGCCGGCTCATTATAACCGTAGACCTCAAGGCGGATCCTGGCCTCTGCCTCGGTCAGGCCCTTTAGCGAAGTCTTAAAATAATCAAAGGCCGCCTCCGGCAGGCAGCCGGTATAATCAAAATTCAGGATTTGCGGTTTATTTTTCGCGTTCATGGCGCAAGCGATATCGCGTTCTCTCTCCAGCGTTCAAAGCATTTCTGATAAGCGAAATACGCGGGTTTGCGCGAATAATCCCAGCGCACAAGGCCGAAGTAATCCACACCCGTGCCCCAGTGGCAGTTACAATCTCGGAAAAATGCCCAGAACACCTTCTCTATGTTTTTGTCTTTCAACAGTTCCGTGTATACTATATCCACCCACTTAGCCTGCTGGTCTTCAGTGGGGTTTTTGCCCAGCCACCAATCCGTAACCTTGATACCGTGTTTGAGTCCGGGACAACCGATCTCGGTGATCCAGATCTTTTTATTGCCGTCGTTATTCCTAGACATGATCGCGTAAGCGCGCTTTGGAAAATTGGCCAATCCCTTGCTGGAGCCGGGATAAAGAGGGTTGCGGAAAAAATGAATGTTAAGAATGTCAAAATAATCTTTGGCGCCGTTGTCATAAAGGAGATTGACGCTGGAGAGGCCGTTGGCCAGGCCGCCGTTAAGTATTTTACAGGACGGGTCAATGGATTTGGCGGCAAGGTAAACCTCTTTTAAGAGCGCGCAATAACTCGTCAGGCCGTCCTGGGCCTTCCAGTAAACCGGAGAATCCGGCTCGTTCCAGAGCTCCCAGTATTTTATCCGGCCCTTATAGCGGCGGATCACCTCCGAGGCGAAATTCACGAATAATTTATTATCCTTGATCGGGTCATTCCATTGCCCGCCGGCAGAGGCCCAGGAAGCGGTGTAATCCAATATGCCGAGTATCTGGATGCCGGCGGCCTCAACCGTATCCACGATCATGTCGTATTTGGAAAAATCAAACTTGCCCTGCTGCGGCTCTATGTCTTCCCATAAAAAATCCATGCGCACGCATCCGACGCCCGCCTTTTTCATCAGCGCCGAGATTTTTTTTACTTGCGCCTTATCCGGATACTTGTAATCGTTCCAGGGGTGGTTCCAATGAAGAAATTCCAAAACGCCGAATGGATTCTGCACATCCGCCTCCCCGGCGGCACAAGTCGAACAAAGCAGGCCCGCCGATAAGATCATTAACGATATATATCTAACGATGCGGCACATCTTGGATGTTTATGTAGTCGTTAAAACCCATGTGTTGGCCCAGTTCCTCCCTGACCACTCTGATCCTGTCCGGAACATAGGGGTGAGTCTTATAATAGTTGATCGGCTGAAGCGGCCTTTTTTTGCCGATCTTCTGCAGTTTCTCTAAAAAAGTAACCATTGCCTGCGGGTTATATCCGGACTTTTTCAAGTAACGCGCGCCCAACTGGTCGGCCAGTAATTCGTCTTCGCGGGAATAGCCCAACATTAGCTGCGTAATCGCGGCATCCGCCGCAGTGGCTACTTCGCCTGAAGAAGGCGCCTGAGAGGCCAATACCATTAATAAAGTATATAACTGCGAGCCCTGGAGCCTTTTAATACTGTGGCGGGCAACGATATGGCCGACTTCATGGCCGATGACCCCGGCCAGTTCATCGTCGCTATCGATCTTCTCTATCAGCCCGCTGTTAATATAGACGTATCCTCCGGGAAGAGAAAAAGCGTTCACCTCCGGATCTTCGATGACATCAAACTCATACTCAATGTCTTTACGGTCGCAGACCGCCACAATTTTCTTACCGATATCCTTGACCCTCTTGGTCATCAGGGGATCCTGGGCGATTTTGAGCTGTTCAACTACCTGTTTAGAGACATTCCGGCCCATCTGCACTTCTCTTTCCGTGCTGTAATAATATTGCTCTTCCTGGCCGGTGACGACGTTATACTCGCTGCTGCAGCCGCCAAGCAAGATCCCCGCCGCTGTCAGCAGAAAAAATAACACGAATAATTTTACATCCAAAAGCTTGAGCATGCGGTAAAACCTGGCAAGTGGCAGGCCCACCACGTTATAAAAGCAGCCTTCCAGCCGCCGGATAAAAAAAGCCCCGCGGCCCTGGATGTCAAAACTGCCCGCTTTATCCAGCGGTGAAACCCGGCTGAAATAAGCGCTGATCTCTTTATCGCTCAGGCGATGCATATATACCCGCGTTTTTTCCGCTGCGACGAGAACTCTGCTTTTTTCCGTATCTATCACCGCCAGGCCGGTGTAGACGTCCTGAGGTGCGGCGGATAATCTCTTAAGCATAGCCCGCGCCTGTTTAAGATTCTTTGGCTTACCGAAGATCTCTTTGCCCTCGACTGTAATGGTGTCAGCGCCGATGACAATGCCGTTTTTTACTTTAATTGCCGCGGCTTTTGCTTTATTCAGCGCGTTTCGTTTTACCAATTCGGCATAAGAAAGATTTCCGCGCGACCTTAATTCCCTGACTTTTACCGGGAGAACCTTAAACTTCAGGCCCACTCGCTTTAAGAGCTCTTTTCTGGCCTTGGACTCTGAGGCAAGATAAATTGTCTGCATATATATGATCCGTTACGACAAAACGTCCCTGTTTTGTAGGGACAGGTTTCAAACCTGTCCCTACATTGCTGTGGCAGCGCTCTCGCCTGCGAGGTATCCGGTAGAAAACGCCGCCTGCAGGTTGAAGCCACCGGTATCGGCGTCCACGTCGATCATCTCGCCGGCAAAATATAATCCTTTAACCAGGCGCGATTGCATGGTGCGCGGGTTTATTTCTTTTAAAGAAACGCCGCCGCGGGTGACCATCGCCTCTTCTATTCTGGCAACAGAAGTAATATCCAGGCGCAATCCTTTCAAGAATGAAATTATCTGCCGGCGCTCTGCCTGCTTTACCTGCCCGCATTTTTCATCAGCATCGATCTTTATTACTTCAAGACAGGTATCGATTAAACGCAGCGGCAAAATTTCTTTCAGCGTATTTTTTAGAGCCTTGCGCGCGTTTAATTTAAAATCCCGCAGCAATCGGGCATCTAATTGCTCGTAAGTCAAGCCGGGCTTCATATCGATTTCAGCGTAAATATTACCTTTATCTTTGAGCCAATCTCCGATAGTGCCGCTGTGCGTTAAAACCAGCGGCCCGGAAATGCCATTGGCGGTAAATAATAATTCTCCCACCGGGGTAACTATCTGTTTCTCCGCGGTTTTGTAGGGACAGCACATTGTGCTGTCCCTACGGGAATCCCGGTAGGGGCGGGTTTTAAACCCGCCCCTACAGATAAATTTTATTCTAATATTTTTTAAGGTTATACCTTCTAAATCCCGCACGAAATCCTGCTTCACTATTAATGGTGCAAGGCCGGCTCTAAGCGGCACGATATTGTGGCCGAGCTTCGCGGCTATTTTAAATCCCTCACCGGTTGAGCCGGTAAAGCTGTAAGATACACCGCCGCATGCCAGGATCACCCGGTCAGCAGGCATGAATTTGGCACCACTGACGGTAACGCCGGCTACTGCGCCGTTTTTGACAATTACATCCCGCGCCGAAGTTTTATATAAAATTTTTACTTTTCCGTTAGCACAACACGTTTTTGTAGGGACAGGTTTAAAACCTGTCCCTACATTGTATTTCTCTAACTCCTTTTTCAGGACATCGGTAATGCTCGAAGATGTATCGGTTACGGGAAACACCCGCGCCTGCCGTTCAACGCGCATGCCCAGCCCCCGCTTTTCAAAGAACTCCATTAAGTCGCGGTTAAAGAATTTTTTAAACGCGTCCCTTAGGAACTGTCCGTTGCCCCAGAATCTTTTTAGAAATGAATCGAGGTCGCTTGTATTGGTAAGGTTGCAGCGGCCCTTGCCGCTCAGGAGAAGTTTCCTGCCTAAGATAGGATTAATTTCTAGAAGTACGACATCTTGTCCCAGCTGGGCGGCCCTGATCGCCGCCATCATTCCCGCGGGCCCTGCGCCGACTACGATTATCGTATGTTTATGCATTAAGCCACGCGTTAAAGGCCGAAGTCTTTGATGTCAAATATGGATTCCAGCTTAAGGCCGGCCCGGGCCAGATTCTGCCCAGCGCCTTCCAGCCGGTCCACGATCACTATTGCCCGTTCCGCCTTGATCCCGGCTTTGTCCAGCGCCTCTTTGGCCTCGACCAGGGCCTTGCCTGTTGTGGCCACATCGTCAACCAGGATCACGCGGCTGTCTTTTTTAAGCGCCGGGCCTTCGATCTGACGCTGCGTGCCGTGCTCTTTGGCCGCTTTACGTACGATAAAAGTCTTAATGGGGATACTGCGCGTATACGCAAGATACGCCAACGCTCCGACGATAGGGTCGGCGCCCAGCGTCGGTCCGCCGACGGCGTCAATTGCATCGCCTTTGATCATATCCAGAATGATTGAGGCCACCAGATACGCGCCTTCGGGCGCCAGGGTGATCGCCCGGCCGTCAAGATAATAATTACTCTTTTTCCCCGACGAGAGAGTGAATTCCCCGCGCTTGAGCGCTTCCTTATTCAGCAACGCCCGCAATTTGTCTCTAAGTTCTTGTTGAGATTGTTCATGCATAATTTCATATTTTACTCTCGCATCAGCCGTCTGTCAATTCTTTTGACAAATGCAAATAATATTGTATTATATAAGGGTATGCTAGAAGGGCTGGTAGGCGGATTAACGGATATAATTTACCCGAATAAGTGCCCTGCCTGCAAGACCAAGGTCGTGGGCCGGTGGCACGATCATTTTCTATGCGGGCACTGCCGCTCAAAGATAAAAAAGAACCTGCCGCCGTTCTGCCACTCCTGCGGCAGGCGCCTGAGCAAATCCGGCTTTGCCAAAAATATCTGCCCGTCCTGCCAGAAGGCCAGGATGCATTTTGACCGCGCCTTCAGCCCCTTTACCTACGAAGGCCCGATCAAAGAAGTGATCCATGAGTTCAAATACCGGGGCAAGGATTATCTGGGTAAGCCCTTGAGCCGGATGATGATAGATTTCGTAAGAGAGTACAACATCGGCGCGCACCTAATGGATTCCGTCGTCGCTGTGCCGCTTTCAAAGGCGCGGCTGCGCGAAAGAGAATTCAACCAGGCGCATATCCTAGCAGTTCATATAGGCCAAGCGTTCAATAAGGAAGTCTTGAGCGACGTCCTCTGCCGCAGCCGCCACACCCTGACCCAAACGGAACTGAAGCCAGAGGAACGATTAGCCAATGTTAAAGATAGTTTCCTGGTGATAAGCCCCGCGGCGGTCAATGGGAAAAATCTGATCCTGGTAGACGATGTCCTGACGACCGGCGCCACCTCTTCCGAAGCGGCCCGCGCCCTTAAAGACGCGGGAGCCAATATAGTTTTCGTTCTGACCCTGGCAAACTAACCCTATGAAAATCTTAAGGAACTACGTATTAAAAGAATTCTGTACGCCTATGTTTTTTACATTAGGGGTAATGAGTTTTGTCATGATCCTGCTCGGCAACCTCAATAAGATCGCCGACCTTGTGATCAATAAGGGCGTGAACATGCTCAGCGTAGCCAAGATATTTTTGTTCATGGCCCCTTATATCGTTACTTACGCGCTGCCCATCTCGATCTTGATCGCCGTGCTCATCTCGCTGGGCCGCCTCTCAAGCGACAACGAGATCATCGCCATCCGCGCCAACGGCATAAACCTCTTCAGCCTGGTAATTCCGCTGCTGCTTATCGGTATTATCTTTAGCCTTTTTTTAGTGATCTTCAATGACCGCGCCAGCGCATACGCGCATTTTAACTACCGCAAAACGCTGCTGGATATTGGCGTCAAGAATCCGACCGCGGCTTTTGAAGAGGGCGTTTTCATCAATTCTTTTCAGAAATACATCCTTTTTATTTACCGCGTGGACCAGAAAAAAAACCGGCTCGGTAACGTGCGCATCTACGAACCACAGGGCGAAGACAAGCCCACCCGCACTATTGTCGCCAAGGCCGGCGAGTTCATCACCATGCCCGAAAAAAATACCGTCAAGCTTAAACTTATTGACGGCACCTCCGACGAGCCCGACCCGGAGGATCCCACCAAGTTCTTTAAACTTAACTTCAAGACCTATTTCATGAACCTCAACCTGATGCAAAGCCAGGATAAAGATAAAATGCGCAAAAAACCCAAGGATATGACCATCCAGGAACTGGAGAATGAGGTCAAGAAACTAAAAAAGGATAATATAGACCCGACGCCGCTTGTCACCGAGATCACCGAAAGAATAACCCTGGCGTTTTCGGCGCTGGCCTTTATGCTCATGGGCACATCCTTTGCCATCATCACCCGCCGCCGCGAAAAATCCATCAACATCGGCATTGCGGTCGTCATCATGATCATATATTACCCCTTGTTCATCGGCTGTGAAGCAATGGGCATAGAGGGTTTCCTGCCGCCGCAGTATATTATGTGGCTGCCTAACGTCCTCTTGGGAGTAGTCGGCTCCTACCTGACCTATAAAGTATGCGCATCCTAGACCGCTACGTATTCAAATCCGTCCTGCATATTTTTATCTCCTGCATTTTCGTTTTTATCTTTTTATACGTCGTCATTGACCTCTTGACCAACCTCGAGGACATCATCAGGTTCCATGTGGCGTTTGAAACCCTAGTACGTTATTACTTCTGGTTTATTCCCATCATGTTCATACAGGTGGCGCCCTTCGCGTCGCTGTTAGCCACACTCTACACCTTTGGAAAACTCAATCACGAGAACGAGATCATCGCCATGCGCTCGTCGGGCCTGAGTGTCACACAGATCACCAGGACCGTGATCGTGCTGGGGGCATTGATCAGCCTGTTTGCTTTCTGGACCAGCGACCGGGTGGTGCCGCAGGCGCTTCTGACCACTCAGAAGCTCAGAGATCAAATGTGGGAGGGCGCCAAGAATAAAAAGAATAAAAAAACCGAGGTCATCATCAACCTTTCCATGTATGGCCTTAAGAACCGGCTCTATTTTATAAATAAATTCACTACCGCCGATAATACAATGGAGGGAATAACTATCCTCGAGCAGGACCGCTACCAGAACATCATTAAAAAAATAGTGGCAAATAAGGGTGTTTTTATCGACGGGGCCTGGACGTTTTACCAGTGCATCACTTATAATTTTGACGCCAACGGCCAGGTGATCAATGAGCCGCAGTATTACGAAGACGAGATAATGGACATACCCGAGACCCCGCAGGATTTTATAAACCAGCGCCAGCGCGCCGAGAATATGAACCTGACCCAGATGCAGGATTATATGCGCAAGCTCTCGCGCAGCGGAGCCAATTCCGTGGTAAAGAAATTAAAGGTGATGTTTTACCAGAGGATCGCTTCGCCCTTTACCAACTTTATCATCATACTTCTGGGCATACCATTTTCTATGATGATGCACAAGCGCGCCACAGGGCTTTCTTCTATCGGATTATCGATTATGGTGGGATTCCTCTATTATATCGTGGATGCCATATTTGTGGCTGTCGGGACGGGTGGTGCGCTTCTCCCCTCTATCGCTGTCTCGGCAAGCCATATCATCGCTTTTTCCTACGCTACATTTCTCATCTGCCACCTGCCCTAATTAATCGGGGACGTTCCCCCGGGCACCACCCTTCTATATCCTAAATGCTTCATCTACATAATGTTCGTGAACCACAGTAATTATACTATCACTAACATTCTTTGTATATATGGACATAAACAGCCATTTTTAGTTGGCCTGGGGACAGTTCATTTGTAAAGCGATGGTAATGCGTGGGTTAGAGGGAAACGGTCCTTAGGATTTCTTAGGATTTTCTTAGGATTTTGCAGGACAGCATCCAAAGCCATTACCCTTTTAGTCCGTGGCATAAAAAATCCCCCCTTCCACTATTAATAGACGCGGAAGGAGGGAAAATCTAACTAATAAATAGAACCGTCCCCTTTATTGCC
>JAUYEC010000149.1 GCA_030691585.1 Candidatus Omnitrophota bacterium | reverse complement strand
AAGGCCTGGAGTATCACCACCAGGATCTTTGCCTATACCAACCACACGGTCATGCCCGAGGCTCTCGAGAAATGGCGCGTGCCTTTATTTGAGAAGGTCTTGCCGCGGCATATGCAGATCATCTATGAATTAAACATGCGTTTCCTGCGCGAAGTGGCCATCCGTTTCCCGGGTGACAGCGAGCGCCTCAGAAGGATGTCTATCATCGAGGAGTCCGACCCCAAGATGATCCGCATGGCCCATATTGCAATCGTCGGTTCGTTTTCGGTAAACGGCGTTTCCGCCCTGCATACCCAGCTTTTAAAGACACAGCTGTTCAAGGACTTTTACGAACTCTTTCCCGAGCGTTTCAATAACAAGACCAACGGCATCACCCAGAGGCGCTGGCTGTATAAGGCAAACCCCGGGCTTTCGGCGCTGATCACCAAGGCAATAGGTGATAAATGGACCGTTGACCTCTACGAGCTCAAAAAACTCCTGCCGCTGGTTGGCGACGCCTCTTTTTGCGCGAAATGGCGGGAAGTAAAAAACTTTAACAAGCGTGCCCTGGCCGATTATATTTATAAGAACGCCGGTATCACTATTAACCCCGAAGCAATGGTGGACGCGCAGGTAAAACGCATCCATGAGTATAAACGCCAGCTCTTATTCGCGCTTTTTATTATCCGTGAATACCTGCGCATAAAAAATAATCCGCAGGCATCCAGTGTCCCGCGGACCTTTATCGTCGGCGGAAAAGCGGCGCCCGGTTATTTTATGGCCAAGCTGATCATCAAATTCATCAATAACGTTGCCGAGGTGGTCAACGCCGACAAGAGCCTGCGTGATTTACTCAAGCTTGTTTTCCTGGAGAATTACCAGGTGTCTTTGGCGGAACGGATATTTCCCGCCTCGGATTTGTCCGAGCAGATATCTACCGCCGGCACCGAGGCATCAGGCACCGGCTGTATGAAGTTTATGGTCAACGGCGCCCTGACCATCGGCACGCAGGATGGTGCTAATATCGAGATCGCCGAAGAGCTGGGCCCGGATAATATTTTCCTTTTTGGCAAGACCTCTGATGAGATCCAGGCATTGTCCGCCTCCGGGTATGACCCACAGCAGTATATTGACAAGTCGGCTGTGCTGGCCGAGATCATCCGTCTTATCCGCGGTAACTTCTTTTCACCGGTGGACGCCGGGCTTTTTGAACCTATCCTCCAAAGTATCACCTGCGGCGACCGCTATTTTATCTGCGCTGACTTTGAAGATTATTGCGCCACACAGGATAAGGCCTCGGCGCTTTACGCCAAAAGTTCCTTATGGACGGAAAAGTCCATCATCAATACGGCCAGGTCGGGAAAGTTTTCCAGCGACCGGGCAATTATGGAATACGCTAAAGAAATATGGAACGTCCCTTACGCGCTGCCGGCAAGGCGTTTTAATAAAGAAAAAGTGGGAATATAAATATAAATAGAGGAGAGCATGAAACCCAAATCCGCGGCTAAAGAAAAAATCACCTACGAGAAACTCCTGCTTAATTACCGGCTTTTTAAGGACCTGATGGATAATGTCCCGGATGTTATTTATTTTAAGGACCGTCAGGGCCGCCTGGTAAAGGTAAATAAGGCTCACGCCCGCGGCCTCGGCCTTGCGGAGGAAAAAGTCGCAGGCTTGACCGACTTTGATATTTTCCCTAAAAAGCGCGCCGAGGTGATGCGTAAGGATGATGAGAGTGTCATGGCTAAGGCCGAGCCGATCATAGATAAGGTGGAGAGGTCAACCCGTGCCGACGGCGTAGACAATTATGTCTCCACGACCAAGGTCCCGCGCTACGATGCCCAGGGCAGGGTCATCGGCCTGGTGGGTATTACCCGTGATGTCACCCATCGCAAGCAATTGGAACAGCTAAAAGACGAGAGGGACCATATTAAGGAAAAATTGCTTTCCTTAGAAGAGATCGATAAAATGAAATCCGAATTTCTTTCTATAGTCTCGCATGAGTTAAGGACTCCGCTGGCAATAGTTAAAGAAGGGGTCTCGCTTCTCTTAGATGGCGTCACCGGCAAGCTTAGCCGGGCCCAGAAAAAAATATTGCTCAGCGCTAATGACAATGTGAGGCGGCTGAAGAAGATCATCGATGAGCTGCTGGATATTTCACGTATAGAAAAAAAGAAGATCCGCCTGCGTTATTCGTTGGTAAATCTTAATGACCTGGTCAGGGATGCCGCGGCCTATTTTGAAAAAACCGCCCGCGAAAAAGGCCTGAGTCTGGCATATCACTTGCCCAGGAAGGAGACGAATATACTTTTGGATGCCGAAAGGGCGGTGCAGGTGGTCTCAAACTTGCTGGATAACGCCATCAAATTCACTGAGGCTGGCGGCCGGATCGATTTGGAGCTCAAGGTTTATCAGGACAGAGCCAGGATCGGCGTAACTGACACCGGTATCGGTATCGCCAAGGCCGACCTGCAGAAACTTTTTAACCGCTTTGTGCAGGTTGCCGGGCCAACGGGTGCAAAAAATAAAGGTATCGGCCTTGGCCTTTCCATTATCAAGGAGCTGGTGGCCCAGCATGGCGGCGATATCTGGGCCGAATCCAGGCCGGGCATCGGAAGCAAATTTTATTTTACCCTGCCGCGCATCTATTCTGCGGGCGCCTTGGATAAAGCCGTGCGCAACCGGATCAACGGCCTCTTAGACAAGGCCAATACCGTGGCCCTAGTGAGCCTTTTGATCATCAATTACAGGGATTTTGCCCGGGTGATCGAGCCGAAAGACAGCGTGTTATTCGCGGAATTAGACGCGTTGGTCCGGGGGGTATTAAAAAGGAATTTCGGCAGCCGCCATGATGACCATGAATATTTTGCCACTGATTTTTATGCGGGAGAGTGTAATATTTTTCTTCCCGAGGCCAAAGAAAAGGATGCGGCGCTTTTGTGCCGCTGCTTAAAAGACGCAATGGCCGCCTATTTTAGAAAGAATAAAATTGAAAACACCTTTATTAACATAGGTATAATGGATGTCCCTTCTAAGGCGCGCGAGACCGCTTCCATAGAAGCGTCGGCAAATGTGCGCATAAAAAAAATAAACATCGGATTGCAAAAGAGGTATTTTGCCCGTTTTGCCTACCGCCTGGATTTTCAGATCATCACAGCCGAAAATAAAACCGAGGCAGCTTCCACTTTGGATATTTCCGAAGGAGGCTTGTGTTTTGTTACTAATAGGCGCCTGGAGACCAACGCCAACTTGAGAGTCAAGCTTAACCTGCCCGAGCAAGAATCCCCACTGCCCGTGATCACCGGCCGCGTGGCCTGGATAAAAGAAACCGAAAGCTCCGAGCATAAATATAAGATCGGCCTGGAATTTATCCATCTTAGCCGCGAAAACCATCAAGCCATTTCTAAACTGATTAAAAATGTTTCTTCTTTTTGGAGCCGGAAAAAAGTAAACCAACGCGAATAGCCGGGAAAAAAGGGGGCTCCGCTATCTTTAATCGTTGTATCCTTTGTAAATTTTGCTAAAATAACATAAACGGTTTAATACTTGGAGTAATAATATGAAAAAGAGAATCTTGGTCGTAGATGATGAAGTGCAGTTAGTGGAGATGGTAAAGATGAGGCTCGAGTCTTGCGGCTACGAGGCCCTGACTGCTCTTGACGGACAGGTGGGGCTGGACAGAGCAAAAAAAGATAAGCCGGATCTCATCATCCTGGACCTGATGCTTCCTAAAATAGACGGCTACAAGATCTGCCGTATGCTTAAGTTTGACGAAAAATACAAATCTATTCCGATCGTAATGTTTACCGCCCGGGCCCAGGAAAGCGACGAAAAGCTCGGATACGAAGTCGGGGCGGACGCTTATATCGTCAAGCCTTTTGAGTCATCGGTTCTCTTGGCCAAGATCAAAGAGCTGTTGAAAGAATAACCTCATTTTGTAGCGGAGGTTTAAACCTCCGCTACAAAATGCCCTCAATAACTGACTGATTACGAATAATTACTATGGCAGAAAGCAAAAATATAGACTTATTAATCACCAAAGGGATGATCAGCCCTGAACAGCTGCTTAAGGCCAAGGAAGAAATGGCCAGGTCCGGCGTCCCTATCGAGAAGGCCTTGGAAAAGCTGGGTTTTATTTCCGAAGTGGATATTGCCCAGGCCCAGGCCCAGGCGCTGGGCGTTCCGTTTATAGACTTAAGCGATTACCTCATTGACCCCGAGGTGATAAAGTTGATCCCCGAGGCCACAGCCAAGAAATATAAGATCGTGCCTTTGTTTATGATCGCAGGCTCCCTCACCCTGGCTATGGCTGACCCGCGCGATATAGACGCGATTGATGAGGCCAGGCTAAAGAGCAAGGCCGGCTCTATTGATCCGGTATTATCTACTCCCGATATGATCCAGGCGGTGATAGACCAATTTTACGGCGCGCAGGGCAGCATCAAGGAATTAGCGCAGGGCCTGACCCCGGAAAAACTGGAAGAAAGATCCAAGGATTCCGTGGTCATGGGCGAGGGCTTTGATGACGCCCCGGTAGTTAAGCTCGTAAATCTGATCATTATGCAGGCGGTAAAGGACAGGGCATCTGATATACATATTGAGCCGGCAGAGGAGGGTGTTTTGATCCGCTACCGCATAGACGGCATCCTTTCTCAGGCGCAGAACATCCCTAAGCATTTGCAGAATGTCCTGGTTTCCCGCGTCAAGGTCATGGCTAAAATGGATATTTCCGAGATACGTAAGCCCCAGGATGGCAGGATCCAGCTGCGCATGGAAAATAAGGACCTGGATTTGAGGGTTTCTTCTTTTCCCACGGTCAACGGCGAAAATATAGTCTTGAGGATCCTGAATAAAGCCTCGGTGCTGCTGGGCCTATCGGACATCGGCTTCGCGGGAAATGATTTGAAAAGTTTTGAGAAATTGATCAGGCATCCCAACGGAATAATTTTAGTCACCGGGCCGACCGGCTCCGGCAAGACCACTACACTTTACGCCGCCCTCTCCAGCATTAATTCTATGGAGAAAAACATCATTACTATTGAGGACCCGGTGGAATACCAGATCCCTCTTATCCGCCAGACCCAGGTTAATCCGCTGGCAGGGATGACCTTTGCCAACGGTTTAAGGAGCATCCTGCGCCAGGACCCGGATATCATCATGGTCGGTGAGATCCGCGATAAGGAGACCGCTGACATCGCGGTCCAGGCGTCGCTGACCGGGCATTTGGTGTTGTCCACTTTGCATACCAATGATGCCGCCAGTTCCCTGACCAGGCTTTTGGATATGGGAGTGGAG
>JAUYEC010000028.1 GCA_030691585.1 Candidatus Omnitrophota bacterium | reverse complement strand
CGAAACGCCGTATGCCCCTCAAAGAACCCGTAGAGCCGGATCAGATCCGGGTGCATTTCAGTCACCATGCCAACTGTTTCATTGGTCTTGATATTGGTGATCCAATACATGCCCGATGAATTGCGTACGCCGGGCAAAGGAGGAGACTGAAACCCCCTAGTCCCTACCCATTTGACGCGCAGCCGCTGTCCGTTAACAACAGCTTCTCCGTTTTCCCGCCCTCTCAACGCCTCCTCGAGCCAGTCGGCCATGGCGCCAAAGGTGACCCCCAAGGCATCAACCGCCTTTTTATCTTCAAGTAAGACGTCGACGAGATCCTCTCCGGAAGCAAGGAACCCTTCGGAAGAGTAACTATGCGGCTGCATCCGTCCAACGGTGCCGGTGTATTGGTACCACTGACGCAAAGAAACAATCGCTTTTTCGTCGTTATCCCCTCCAGGGATAAAAGTCGTCCCCGGCAAAACTTCTCTCCCCTCTGCGCCGCCTCTGCTCCGGGCCTGCGGAACAGGATTCCCTTCTCCATCAAGAGTAATCCCACGCACATTATTATTTACCGGCGGAGGAACGGGTGAGCTGATAACCACCTTTTTAGCATCTGCGCTCAGCCCGTTAGCCAGGGCTACCTGAAACCCCAAATCTCCAGAAATGTCAATACCTCCGCTAAAATAGCTGCGCATTACTTGCCCAAAAGGCGTATATACAGGCTCTTTGATATTGTATTCGCCATCTTTAAATGACTTTTGATATTGCTCAAAGTAAGCGGCCGTTGACCAAGGTGCTTTAGAGACAAGCTTTGTAATGTCTTTTCGGTTGATAAGGCGGGAATACGCAGTATTCCTATCGGCGTACCGCGCCTTAAACCACTGCGCCATAATAAGAGAATAATATACCTGGCGTAAAGATGCATAGCGTTTAGCACTGTTCACTTCCACGGTAAGTTGGGGGATAATCAATTCGCGAATAAGCTGTGAGGAGTATTCGTTAAGCTCTTTGAGCCGCGGATCAGCAAAATTATAAGTCGCGGAATCCTTAAGATAATCCTGCTCGAGCATTACTTTCAGTGTCGCCTTGTAGATATAAGCGGAATCGGCCGTTTCACGAACAATAATTTCATCCGGTACGATCCAAGGGCGGGTTAGGGTAGGAATGGTAATATTTTCATACCCGAATAATTCTCCTGCTTTCTTATAAAGTTTATCCCAATATTCTTTGCCTTCGGGAGTATCCGGAGAGGTGAAACGCGCGGTGTCTTTTTTCAGTTGAAGATCAGCTTCAAGAAATATTTTGCCCACATCTGTCTGGGCCAATAATGGATCTATGACGTTATCCGGGGAATCCGGCCTGAGGTTTACCCAGAAGCTATCATTGGGCAGGGACAAGCCGATAAGGAAATATTTAAGCAGGTCTTTGGAGGTGCTTTCTAATTCTTTGGTTGAGGGGTTAAGTTTTCCTTTGTCCAGAAGCAGACGGAAGTTGTTTTGCTCGGGCAAGTACTGCAGATAACGCAAATGCAGCGGCCGAAATCTATCTACAGTCAGGGCGTTGCGCATTGCATCTAAATGCCCGGCGATATCCAATTGAGTTGCAACCTGGGCAAAGCCGCTTTGCTCAAAAACCAGCAAAAAGCAGATAAAAAAAGCTATAACTTTAAAGATTCTGGCGTTAGTAGTCTTCATTTTTTTAACGATTGATCTCTCAGCCAATGTATATATAAAATATACAGTACAGGCAAGAGTGCTTCAAGGCGGATTGGGCTGTTTCGGGAAAGCGGTTTCTTGGGGTTTTGATTGGATAAAAGGATAGAAACCGGATGATTATTCCGGAAGGATGGATGTTGCCCAGCTATAGAAGCGTTCCGCCAACTTTAAAATATCCAATGCCTCTGCCTGGCGGAATTCACGATTTTCATACGCCACAACGCTCTTCTTGGCGATAATCCGTTTAAATGTGCTTGACTCGCCGCTATCATAAATCCGCGGTATCCGCTGCAATAAATCCACCGCGTCCATATGGTCGTCACTGGCAGAACGGATCCCCAAATGAAAAGCGAGCATTGCGTCACAGCAAGAGATGGCGCAGTGGACCGCATTAAGCCCTACGGCTGTCCAGTTTGCGGCATCCCGCGCCGTCAGCATTATATTGTAGAAATCTTTGGCTTTTTTAAGAAAAATCTTATAATCATTCTTTTCAATAACCCGGGTATTTATTTTTCTGGCGGTCATAATACCCCCTCTATCTCTTTGCCGTAGATAAGCGTATTAGACTTAAGGATATTTTTTATAATATCCAGCCCCTTCTCACGTTTGGCCTTAAACTCGGCCGCCGTGTTGAAATATGTCGAAACTGTATTCCCGAATTCCGCGGATATCTTTTTATCAATACCTTCAAATAAACTTTCTATCTTACGCAGGCTTTCTCTATCCCCGGCTATCACAGCCAGGTCTATATCGCTCTCGGGGCTGTCTTTGCGCAGATTCACACTGCCGAATAGAACTACGCTTATAATATTGTTCTTTATAGCGGATGAAATTATGCTCTTTTTGATTATGGAAACGATGCCGCTCAAAACCTTATCTTCCCGGTTAAAAAGAGGCCTAAGAAGATCGGATACTACGTAGTTTCCGCTATTCAGGCTGTAGAGATGGGTTTTGCCGGCGTTTTGCAGCAAGAGCACGCCTTCCCTATGTAAACCTTGAAGGGCCTTGTGAGCTGTTGCTGGGGTTACGCCGACTTCTCTTGCTATTTGCCGGCCGTTCCATTGGGCGTCTGTTCTGATAAGAAAACGCAATATCCTGACCTTCGCCTCATTATCCAAAATCTTATCAAGGGGATCGGTAATTTTCATCTATCCAGCCTTTCTTTTGTTCATACTACTAAACACCTGTTTAGATATCTAAACAAAGAATAACATCGGCCTTGGCCGCTGTCAAGAGAATGTTTGATAACGGCAGTGTGTCCTAATCCAGGATAATATTGAGTGTATTCAGGCGGCCTTGGGGCAAGGCAAGGATGAGGCTACGAGGGATGCGTAAGGAGGCTGCGCCGGAGAGCGCTAGGCAGCCTTTGCCCAGCGCGGCTTTGGCTATTTTATATTTACCGTAGGGTAATTTGCGCGGGTTAGAGAAATTTATTTTTAGCTTGCGGCCGGCAAAGACGCGGCATATACTTAATGTAGGGGCGGGTTTGAAACCCGCCCCTACAGGAAATTTGTGTTTCAAACCCGCCCCCGCATGTGCATAGCGAAATTGCTCTGCAGCAAACTTCGGCTCAATGAGCAGATCGCCGTCTTTGCCTTTTACTCCAAAAGTTTC
>JAUYEC010000194.1 GCA_030691585.1 Candidatus Omnitrophota bacterium | reverse complement strand
CACTGTCATTTTTGCATCATTATCTTTCATACCGCTTCACCTCCTTTTCGTCGTTCGTATTCCGTCTTTCGTGAAAATCGACGTCCGTAGTTCGTCTTCCGTATTCCGTAAAATCGTAAACCAAAAAACCTAAATCGTAATTCGTAGATCGCAAATCGAAATTTACTCTAAAAAATACTTGACATATAACATACTAAAGTATATACTTTGCATGGTGAGTAAGTCCTCATTCGTGGGGTACCGGAATGGCGCCTCGTAAATAGCGAATGGGGCCTTACCATTTTTAGGGGAACAAAGGGTTCTCTTCTGCAATTTTTTTCCTTATGATTTCGTAATAAGCCGCGTCCTTATATTCATACTTCCGGAAAATCGCCCAACTCACAAAATCCACAGCCTGCAAAACCTTATCCTCAAAAGAAGTTTTCACCTCAACATGCAAATCTACTTTATGAGTATTCAAAGCCTTATTCTTAAGGTAGCTCTTGAAATTTTCATTTAAGAATATGCTTGTTTCTCTCTTAGACGCGACCAAAACAACCCTTCCGTCAATGGGTATCAACTTCTTCGTAAAAATCCTATCCAGTAAAATGTTGGTTACATAATTATAGAGGACTGCCTTTTCTTCTTGTAATTTGGTATAAACCTTCTTTTTGTTCAAATATACGGCCAATATCGAGCATTCCTTATTTGCAATACACCTTAAAAGACGCTGACGGGTAACCGGGTTTTCCGCGTAAGCGTGTAGTATCTTCCCCCGCTTCTTGTGCTTTTTCCTAAGAGTAACATAGGCATTCTTCACGCATTTCTCAATGGGCCTTTTATTTGCGCAAAAAAGGAACGTAATCAGAAAATAATGCGTCGTACCCTTTTTTGTAAAATCAAAACCCAAATCTCCGGATTCATCTAAGAATATGTAGGCCATGTTTCGTCGTTCGTAGTCCGTCTTTCGTCGTTCGTATTTCGTTGTAAATCGGTCGTCCGTCTTCCGTATACCGTAGTCCGTAAAAACAAGATCAAAAGCGTAAAACAAAATCGTAAATCGTTAAAGGCATTTAGAGAGATTCACGGTCATTCGAGAAAGATGATTTGTCGTCGCTCGTCTTTCGTCGTTAGTCGTTCGTGAAAATCGTCGTCCGTCGTCCGTATACCGTCGTCCGTAGATCGTCTTCCGTCTTCCGTAAAATCGTAAGTCAAAACCGTAAACCGTCGTCCGTAATCCGTCGTTCGTATTCCGTATACCGTCGTCCGCGCAGAAGTTATAGAGATTTAATAATCTTTGCAATATCCTTCTTTAAAGCGGGGAACCGGCGTTTTAGAACCTGCCAGACCCGTTCCAGGTCAACACCGAAGTACTCGTGAATAAGTATGTCGCGCATACCGGTTATCTTCTTCCATTCGATATCCGGATATTCGTTTCTCAAGGAAACAGGGATATGTTTGGCGGCTTCTCCAATAATCTCAAGATTTCTGATGACGCCATCTTGGATAATCTTCACCTTAAAAAACTTTGCTTTACCAATGCCTTTGGTATATTCGTTGATGTTTCCGATCGCTTCAAGGATATGCAATAGGTATACTTTTGGGTCTTTTTTCATAGGTAAACTGCCTCCTTCAGCACCTTATCCCTGAAATATTTACTGAGAGAATTCGGCGTGACTACATCCACGCGCTTTTTCAGAAGCGCTTCCAAGTCCTGTTTTAGCCCTACCTGGTCCAATAGGTCGGCGCCGGTTTTGAACTCTACGAGGAAATCCACATCGCTGCGTTTGCCCGCGATACCGTTAGCGTATGAGCCGAATAGCGCCAGACGCTTAACCTGATAGATTTTAAGCAGGCTCTTTAACCTTTCGCTATGCAATAAAGCCCGAATTGTCATTGTATCCCCTCCTCTCCTTTATCGTCGTTCGTATTTCGTCGTCCGTCGGCCGTATTCCGTAGTCCGTCGTCCGTAGTCCGTATTACCCTATTTATTACCCTATTAAGGAAAGTTATTACCCTTTTTAACCCTTTTGCCACTTAGCTGATCTGCCTCTGCCAAGGCAGCGGATCTTCTTTTCCTTTTGCATTTGCCGAAAGACAATCCGGATCATATCCCGGCTCACTGCCGGACAATCCTTTTCTATGTCGGCCATAGTAAATTCCCCAAATTGCTTTCCTATGGCTCCCCTGACAATACCGGTTTTGGCGCCGCGGGATGGTTTGATGTTTGCCGCGCGCGCTTCAAATTCCTTATAAGCCGCCAGGATTGTTCCAAGAAAATAGTTAAACCACGGAAAAATATCGTGTTTAGCCTGGTGCCATTTTTGAGAGCTCTTATTCAAAGATTCATAGTATGTTTCTTTGGACTGCTCGGTAATACGTTCAATGCTTATGTATTTACCAACCTGAAACCCGTGTTGATAAAGGGCCAGGAGCGTCAACAGCCGGGAAACCCTGCCATTGCCGTCACGGAACGGGTGAATACTCAAGAAATCCAAAATAAGGCAGGCAATAGCATAAAGATCGGGATATTTAAGCTGCGTCACGCTGTTTTCATAGGCAAGGCACAACTGCTCAATCATCCCGGGCGTTTCGGCCGCGCTTGCCGGTTTAAAGATAACCTCAACCCGGCCGTCCGGATGTTTACGGATAATGTCATTATCCTTTTCTTTCCATTTACCGGCATCCCAGGCCTCGCCGCGGCAGAGGCGATGTAATTCCTGGATCGTCTCCGGTGTAATCCGCAGGCTTTCGTGCTTGGTATGGATCAAATCTAATGCCTTCCGGTAGCCGGCCACTTCTTCCTCAGAACGATCCCGTGGTGGACTGTGGCCTATGACCAGCGGTTTAAGACGGTTCCTTTCAACAGTTACGCCTTCAATGCGGTTGGAAGACTCGGCGCTTTCAATAAGAGCCATCTCAACAAGCGACTTCAAAACCTGCGGCGACTGCTTTTCGTACAATTCCTGCTTGCCCTTGTATTCGGCGATTGAGTTCATAAGCCAAACCGCGCTTAAGGACAAATTTACGTTATCTTGTTTAAATGAGTTCATTGGCTCATCCTTTCCGGCGTATTCTATATTCTAGACGCTTTACGTAATCTCATGTGGCACAGGCAATTCCAAAAGAAATCCGGGTAAATTTAGCTTGCATCATGCATTTCCCAATGCCCGCCCTTGTCGGGACCGAGGCGACGGAGTCGCCCATCTGTCTTCAATTTCTTTAAATTCCACTCTACTCCACGTCGCGTTAAACCCGTCTTATCTATAAGTTCCTGCTGAGTAATCTGCGGATTTGATATAATTAAACTGAGAATTTTCTCCACAGTTTTCTCCACAGTTTTCTCCACAGTTTTCTCCCTAGTTTTCTCCCTAGTTTTCTCCCTAGTTCTTAGGGCACTTTCATCCGGATTCGGATTATGAAAAACCGTCACAAAGCTCCCGCCTGCTTCCTCGTAAGCCGGTTCCGGTAATGCCCATTTCCGGCACCATTGAACGATCTTATTCGTTCCTGAACCCACATCTTCAGCGAACTTTATCCAGAAAAACGCCTTGGCAATCAGGGGATTCCGCGGGATAGAATCATGTTTGCCTTTCAATTTCTCCAGCGTTAGCGGCGGAGACAGAAGTCCCGGGTTCCATATCTCCATCCGGTCATCGAATATCCGGACCTGGACTTTGCTCGGGCTTGAATAATCCCTATGCGCCAAAGCATTTGCCAAAGCTTCCCGTATTGCATCCGGCGGGTAAAGCCATTTTTCCTGCCGCTGAAGTTTCCCGGGTTCGATCCACGCTCTCATCGGTATATGATCAAAGATAAAATTTTCCGCTTTCTCAAGCAGCGTTATCGCGTCCCCGCCGATCGTTTTGAAATCAATCATAGGCCCGGTTTCATCTATGCCCTTAAAGCGAATAGCCTTGAGCTCTGCCTGCAAGAAGAAATCCTGTGTGTCTTTTCCAAACAACAAAATCGCCGCGTTGGTTAATTGCCTCTCTTTCGTCAACTTTAACTTTCCCAATATATCCGCAACCGGCAATCGCGAATCGATACTCAACCCTCTCTGCTCTCTTGCCCTCTTAATAAAAGATAACAGCTTCCCCTTGCTGATATCCGTAATTTTCGCGCCTTTACAAATTTGCTCATCAAAATATAACTTGTCCTTATGCTTCTCAAAGATCAATCTTTCGTACTCGTCCTTGCTCATCTTTACCGTAGAGCGCCCCACGCGCTTATATGGCCGCCCGAACGCCAGGACTAAATGGTCATGGGATTCTTTCACTTCCACCACAAGGAGTTCCTTTCCGTCAATCTCTTCTGTCGTTACCTTAGGATGAAGCTTCGGATCCGTGTTCTGGGCAATCTGGTTTACCAGTTTTTCAACAGTGCCTTTACCGGGCTGAATACCGATTACTTCACCTTCAGGTGATACCCCGATGATTATCGATCCGCCTTCAGTGTTCGCGAAGGCTGCAGCGGCCTCGATTACCTCATCGGTTTCCGCCAAAGATTGCTTCCACTCAATGACCGTTGACTCGGCTTCGCCGATTATTACCCTTGCCTTGTTATTCTCCATTTTGCCACCTCCTACTATAATTGACGCGGGAGGAAGCAAAATCTAACAATTATTTTAGTCGTTTGCCGTTCGTATCTTTTGAGCTATCCGGAATTTCCGGATAGTTGATCAAAAGAAATCCTGGTCAGAATTTTATCAAACATCTATTTTGGGCCAGACGAGGTCATAATGGACACTGCGTCCCTTGCCGCGTAATTGGCGCAATATCTTCTTGTCCAGCATATCCGAGATCTCGCGGAATGCCGTTGCGCGGCTTGCCTTGGCAATAGACACATATTTACGCGTTGTCAGCCCGCCGATAAAATTACCCTGCCCGGCTTCCAGCATCCGGTTTATGACTTTCTTCTGGCGCTGATTAAGCTCTGTTTGGGCATGCTGATTCCAAAAATCAACCCGCATAAATACTCCGGCAATGACATCCTGGGAATGTTCAATAGCCGAAGTAACGCATTTAATAAACCATAGGAACCATTCCGTTAACTCAACCCGGCATCTCTGCGTATCTTCAAGAACTTCATAATACTCTTCTTTTCTACGCATAATCTCCGCGGAAACGCTGTAAAACCTGACTCCCAGTTTCTCATCTTGAGCCAGGGCCATGTCCGTTAATGCCCTGGCCAGGCGGCCATTGCCGTCTTCGTACGGATGAATTGTCAAAAAGCGCAAATGAGCCGCTGCCGCGCGTAAAATGCCGTCCATATTTGGCGATGACGAATTCCACCACTTTAAAAAAAGCCGCATTTCTTGATCAAGCCGGTCCTTTGGCAGTGCCTCAAAATGCACCTTTTCTTTGCCTAACGGTCCGGATACTATTTGCATAGGCTCATGGCCGCGAAGCCGTCCGGTAGCAATTTTTTTTAAGCCTGAATATCCGGTTGGGAACAACGCGGCGTGCCAGCCGTTTAGCCGTTCCATGGCCAACGGTTTATCGTGGAAGCGGACTGCGTCCAACAAAACATCCACAAGCCCGTCAATATCCCTGTTTTGCGCGCCGATCCCGCGCGGCAAACCAAGCCTTACGGCCACCGATGAACGAACCGCGTCCCGATTAAATTTATGCCCCTCGATTTCAGCGGTGCGCACGGCTTCCTCAACCAAAACAGCCGCCTGGGCCTGGGTCTCAAGTTTAATATCAAGGGAGGCAACGCGGCCCAATAATTTCCCCTGCAAGACGCGCAGCCTGCCTAAAGGCTCAAGCAAGGCCGCTTCGTCGTATTTGAAATCAGGCCAATTTTTGCGCTCCCAGATATACTTCATCTATCTCGCCCTTCCTGAAGCGATTACCGTATTTAATCGCTTCACCATCTGATACAATTATACCACTCTTTCGCGCTGTTTTCAAGCGGAAAAATAGGGGCTCATTTTGTACCATTCAATCGTGTTTTTGAGGCCTTGTTCAAAAGGCATTTTTGCTTCAAAGTCGAATTCTTTCTTTGCTCTAGACGTATCAAGGCTCCTGCGCGGCTGGCCATCGGGCTTGGAACTGTCCCAGATGATTTTTCCCTTAAAGCTGGTCAACTTGACGATCAAGTTAACCAAATCCTTAATGGAAATCTCAAAGCCGGCGCCGAGGTTGACGGGGTCGGATTTGTTATATTTTTCGGCGGCCAAGAGGATGGCTTCGGCGGCGTCTTCTACGTAAAGGAATTCGCGCGTGGGCTTGCCGGTGCCCCAGACGGTAATTGTAGGAACGGCAATATTGCTTGTAGGGGCGGGTTTCAAACCCGCCCCTACAGAACCTTGTCCCCTTTTTGCGTCAAAACATTTCTTGATCAGCGCAGGGATTACGTGGGATGAATTCGGGTTAAAATTGTCTCCTGGGCCATAAAGATTGACCGGCATAAGGAAGATGGAATTAAAGCCGTATTGCTGACGATAGGCCTGGGATTGCACCAAGAGCATCTTTTTTGCCAGGCCATAGGGGGCGTTTGTTTCTTCGGGATAGCCGTTCCAGAAATTTTCCTCTTTGAATGGCACAGGTGTCCATTTCGGGTAACAGCAGATGGTTCCCAACGCCAGAAACTTCTCTATTGCCCTCTGCCTGCCTACTTCCATAAGCTGTACACCCATCATCAGGTTATCGTAGAAGAATTTGCCCGGATTCTCGCGGTTTGCGCCGATGCCGCCAACGACCGCCGCAAGATGGATGACTATATCGGGCTTGGCGTCCTTATAGGCCTTGACCACCGAATCCATCTTCACCAGGTCATAATCCTCTATCTTTGGGATAAAGATATCCTTACAGCCTCGTTTTTTAAGTTTATCCACCACATATGCACCCAGGAAGCCGGCCCCGCCGGTGACCATTACTCTTTTATTATTCCAAAAAGCCATAATTAGTTACCTTTCATAAATTGTATTTCGTCGTTCGTATACCGTCGTTCGTCGTCCGAGGGACAGCATGATATGCTGTCCCTACAGATCCGGAATGACTATACTTAATCTTTTCTCCACCACTTGTGAGGAAACTTTGCTTTTATGATTTTGTCGCCTTCGCCTATGGGTGTGAGCCCGTCTTTGCGCATATCCGCGTCTATCATAATCTTGACCAAATCTTCAAAGGTAACTTTTGGTTTCCAGCCCAGATCCCTTTTTGCTTTTCTGGTGTCGGCAATGAGATTTTCCACTTCCGTGGGCCGGAAATAACGCGGGTCAATTTTGACGTATTTTTTCCAGTTCAGGCCGGCATAATTAAACGCCAAGCGCACAAGTTCTTTTACCGAATGTGACTCGCCGGTCCCGATCACGTAATCACCGGGTTTATCTTGCTGTAATATCGTCCACATCGCCTCTACATATTCCGGAGAATAACCCCAGTCTCTTTTGGCGTTCAGGTTGCCCAGATACAGCGCTTTTTCTTTCCCGGCCTTGATGTTTACCACGGCACGGGTTATCTTGCGCGTAACAAAAGTCTCTCCCCTGCGCGGGCTTTCGTGGTTGAATAATATGCCGTTAGATACGAACAGCTTGTATCCTTCTCTGTAACCCACGGATAAC
This sequence comes from Candidatus Omnitrophota bacterium, assembly GCA_030691585.1. Lineage (GTDB taxonomy): Bacteria > Omnitrophota > Gorgyraeia > Gygaellales > Profunditerraquicolaceae > JAUYEC01. The sequence continues at coordinate 7,812 of JAUYEC010000194.1, read as the reverse complement.
CAAAACGCGTAAGCCTTTGCCGCCGCGTAGGGGCTGCGGGGCATAAAGGGCGTTTTTTCGCTTTGCGGTGGCTTTGCCGCGCCGAACATTTCCGAAGACGACGCCTGATAGACCTTTGGCTTTAAGCCGCTGCGCCGCACCGCCTCCAGGATCCTTGTCGTGCCCAGGCCGGTAGCATTGCCGGTATATTCAGGGATGTCAAAACTTACTCTCACGTGGCTCTGCGCGCCTAAATGGTAGATCTCGTCCGGCTTGATATTATAAATAATGTTGGAAATTTGTCCCGAATCGGTCAGGTCGCCAAAATGCAGGTGCATTTTGACCTTTGGCTCATGCGGATCCCGGTATATATGGGTGATCCTGTCGGTATTGAACGTGCTGGCGCGCCTGATGATCCCGTGGACTTCGTAGCCCTTGGAGAGCAGGAATTCCACCAAGTACGACCCATCTTGCCCCGTGATGCCGGTAATTAGCGCTTTCTTCATCTCTCTCCTTCAAATAGGGGACAGCGACTTTTTTTCCCGCTTGCTAACAGCGACTGGGAAAAAAGTCGCTGTCCCCTATTTCCCTTGTCGGGACCGATGCATTAGTAGCTATTCGCGCCATATTCACGCCATATTCACGCCGTAGCTATCTAATCTTTAAATCTAAATCTTGCGTCAACCTTACGTCAACCGTACGTCAACTCATGCCTAAGATATTTTCATTCGACCACTATTCGACCACTAAAATATAATATATATTTTTGCTTCCGCCGACACGCCTGAATACGCGTTTTTCGATCAAAAAATTGATCTCCTTATTGGCATACGTCTTCCCAAAGAGTACCACAGACAGTTTACGTAATCTACTAAAGCACAATGAGTTCCAAATGAAATCCGGGTTACCACAGCAATTTCTCCGACCTTTTCTCCGACCTTTTCTCCGACCCGTTTCTCCACAGCTTTCTCCACAGTTCTTAGGGTACTCTCATCTGGATATCATAGAACCTACTGTTTTCGCAAAAAATAGGGACAACGCCCTATTTCACTGCTTAAAGATCAACATATGCTGGTGCGGCAAAAGATTGATATGCAGCACGTCTGATTTAACGAGGTACACCGTTATAATAAGTACCGCAAAGATTAGTGAAAATAGTAGTGTCTTTTTCATGTTTAGTCATCCGGCGCGCACTTTGCGCCGTGTGGCTTGCGTCTTCTTCGGTAACAACGAGGCAAACCGGCGCATCTCTTCAAGCCACTCAAGCTTCTTGGCCGCGGGGATCTGCATATGCCTCTTAAGGCGCTCGCTTTCTGACTCCCATCCGTAAATTGCCATTTTTCGGCCTATATCAATGTCCTATAATGTCCTGTATTTCGGACAGCTAATATGCTGTCCCTACAAGAGTCCAAAAAGCAATGTGCATTTTTTGCACATTGCAGTATGTGTAAAATTTGCACATACTGTTATTACTTATAGCGTTGTTCCAGAAGCCTTAAATCGGGTATCATCCGGCTGTGAAATTCGGGCAGATATTCCAGCACCACGCTTCCATCCCACTTGCTCTCCACAAGATGATCCACCACATCTTTACAAAAGTCATCAACGGGCAGATGATGCTGTCCATCCCTCTTTGCAGAAAGATGCACATGCTTGATATTTTCTTTAGCAGTCTTAAGCAAATGCCATATCTTTTCGTTGTCATATATATGGGCAACATCAAGCGTCATCGAAAGACCGGATTCGACTATTTCATCCGGATCAAAAATCCTCCTATTCCCGGTAAATGTCTCTATACAGAAAACGACCTCGCCCTGATATGCCCGCTTAAAATATACCATATTTTTAAGAGCTTTTTCCTGATTCCCTTGATTTTTATTCGTGTTGTTTGGATGCACCGTTATGATCTTCGCGCCTAATATTTTTGCGAAATCGGCTATTTCTTTTCCCCATATTCTAAATTCATCATTTGTGATAGGGGCCTGTACCGCATGGATAGATAAGATTTCGGCATGAAAACCTTTAATTTTTTCAGCGATTTCCATCAAATGCATTCTAACGGGTTCGTAAATATTCCAATGGTAAGGCAGAGCCAATTCAATAGGAACAGGTAAATTAGAGAACCTTTCCTCTATTTGTTCAATGTTCTCAAAAGACTGCCGAATCCCGAATTTAATCATCAAACTTCACTGATATCTCTCTAAGACCCTAGAATTTGTTTATAGAATGGGGCCAAGCGCACGTTGCCGCGCATGCCCTCCTTATCAATAGTTATTACCAATCCCTTAGAAAGCTTATATTTTTCCATAAAAGAATTCACGCTTTTCAAATCAATTTCGCCTGTTTTTATCTCCACCGCCGTAATTTTTTTATTTTTATCCGCCAGTACCGCGTCGACCTCGTTCTTATAAGCGTCCCTCCAGAAAAAATGCGCGCCCAATTCCCATATAAGGTGATTCTCAAAACAAAGCGGGAATTTTTCTTCAACTATCTCCGGAAACACAATAGCGGGATAAAATTTCTTCAGGGCCCTTTTTTGCTTACGCAGGTTCTTTGAAAAATTGTACAGCTTCTTTATAAGAAATGCCTTTTCCAGATAATCGAGATAACTCGAAACTACCTGCCTGCTTAATGACAATTCTTTAGCCAATTTTGTCATATCGATGATCTGGCCCGGTGAATATATAATAATATCAAGTATCTCTCCCAGCACTCCGGGATCCCGCACCTTGAACAATTGAGGGATATCCTTAAACAGGATCTTATCCATAACCGACTCCTTAAGGTACTTATGGATCACAGAATTGTCTCTGACGGCGGCGAGCTCGGGAAAACCGTTAGTTTTCAAAAAAAACCGGTATTGCCGAAGTAGATCTTCTTTGTATAACAGTGGATTCTCTATAAATTTCTGCTTTCCGATAAACTGGAGGTATTCGCTGAAGTTAAGTTGAGACACCCTGAATTCAAAGATCCTGCCGCCCAGCGTTTCTTTAATGCCCTTGCGGATAAACAGGCTTTCTGAACCCGAAATTATAATTTTGATATTTTTGTAAGTATCGTAAAGCCTCTTTAGCTTATCCTGCCAACCGTCCAATTTTTGGGCCTCATCGAAACAAAACAGATACTCGCCTGAACGCAGGTCGATTTGCGGAAAAATTTCTTTGTACGCGGCCATTAAGTCTTCCAGGTCCAGGCCGGAAAAATCGTCGAATGAAAAATAAAGGACGTTGCTTGCCGGAATACGGCGTAGATAGGATTCCGCAATTTTGAGCATCAAAGTGGTCTTTCCCGTCCTGCGTAAACCAACCAAGGCGATGATCTGAGGAAGCTTTAGGAATTTTTCTATCTTCGCGTAAACTTTACGCTCACGGTAGGATTTAACCGCGAAATCCGCTTCTTTCCACCACGGGTTAGTTTCTTTAAATATGTATTGCAGCCGTTCTCTTAATTCCATTTTTGACCCCCATTTTTATGTTAATTATAAATTAACATAAAATATATTCTATGTCAAGCTGAATATGCCGACTCTTCCGCCGCCTATTTTAAATAGGGGACAGCGACTTTTTTTCACGCTGGCTAACAGCGACGGGGAAAAAAGTCGCTGTCCCCTATTTTTACACCCTCTCATATATCATCTTCGGGATGACGAAGGAGCGGTTGTTGAGGACCGCGCCGAAGATGTTGGCTTTTTTGCGCTGGAGTGTGGCGATGGCGCTCTTTACCACCTGCCGGCGCGTGCGGCTCTCGTTTATCACGATGATCACCCCGTCTAAATACGGCGAGATCACCGCGGCGTCCTTGTAATCCTTGAGATTGGGGCAATTGACCAGTATGACGTCGTATTTTGGGGTAATGCTCTCAAACAGCTTTGACGTGGCATGAGAATCCAAAAGCACCACCGGATTAAGCGCGGTTTCTCCGGCGGTAAGCACGGTGAGGTTCGCGCCCATGACCTGCGCCGCCTTGTCAAAAGTAAGCTTCCCTTCTATCACATCAACCAGCCCTTTTTTGTTGGTGATATCAAAAACAGTATGCTCCAGGCCGGCTTTGTTGCGCATGTTTAATGCCAGATGGATCACCGGCTTTCTTAGGTCCGCGTCAATAACCAGCACCTTGTGGTCGGCGCGTTCGGCCATATAACGGCCGAGGTTGGCGATGATCTCGGGCGTGGATTCATCGGCCAGGGTTGAGGCCATTAAAAGCGACTTCAGGCCCTTGTCTTTCATCAAAAGATAAACCTGGTCGCTTAGGTTGCGATAAGAATCCGCTTTTGCCCCGGTCATAATCGAGCCCAAAAACGGCAGGTTCAGGAAATTTTCAATATCCATCGGGTTTTTAAAAGTCTGGTCCAGATATTCAAAGGCAAAGGCCAGCATAATGCTTAGGAATATGGCCATAAAAAATGCCAGCATCAGTGTCAACTTTTTGGATATCCCCGACGGGCTCATCGGCACGCTGGCCTGTTCGATGATCTTCACGCTTGCCGGGCCAATGGCCTCAATGTCGGGCAGTGGCTGGCCGTTTAACCCCTGGGTCATTCTATCTATATTATCCCTTAATTGCAGGACGGCAAGGTGCTTTTCCCCGTATTTTATCTGCAACTCGGCTAACTGCTGTTCAAGGTCAAAAATAAGGTATGAACGGCTGACTACGTTGGCGATGATTGCCGCACCTATGGGGTTATAGTCGCTGGCGGTGATGGTGAAAATATTGGTGTCGCGCACCGGCTCAACCTTGATACTGCCTTTTAGCCCTTCCAAAGCCCTGCGGTAAAGCATGGCCTGTTTTTCTTTGGGGTCCATTGCCGCAAGCTGGGCGTTGACATTACGCATTTGCCACTCTAACAAACCCGCCTTTAGCGGGCCGCAAAAGCGTATCTCGTAGTCCAGGGGGCGCTGGGAAAGGCCCAGGGCGCGCACAGCCCGCTCCATCACCGGATTGGACCGGACGATCTCGCTTTGCGTCAAGGTCGCCTGCATATTCTGGTAGCCGATGTCGGTGTAATAGGGTGCAGCCACCTCTTTTTGACCGGAGATAAGCAGCTTGACCTGGGACTTGTAAACCCGCGTCTTGAGCATCAAGCCGATGGTCACCGTGGTCATCACCGTAAAGAAGCACAGCAGAATGATCCATTTTTGCCTGAATACGACTCGCAAGTAATCGCGTAAAGTTAAATCTTCCATTATTAAATCTCCTTAAATAGGCGCAAAAGGGGACAGCGACTTTTTTTCACGCATGATTTTCTCGCATAAAAAAAAGTCGCTGTCCCCTTTTGCCATTAGAATATCCCCTCGTTCACAACTACCGTATCTCCGGGTAAAAGAATAATGTCGTCTTTGGATGAACCCTTCATCACCGCACCCACGTTGACTTTCAGGGTATCGTAGCCGTCCTTGTCCGGCCGCTCGCGCAGGATCTTCACGCGGCTGGCCGAGCCGAATTTGGTAAACCCGCCGGCAATGGAAATGGCCTTGGTCACAGTGGTCGGCTCTCCTATCGGATACATCCCCGGCCGCATCACCTCGCCATAGACCGAAAACTTGCCTTCGGTTACCTCCACGATATCCCCGGGCAGAATAAGCATATCCTGGGCGCTGTCTCCGCGGATAACCGCTATAATGTTGACTTTCAGCGTCTCATGGCCGATCTCGTTTTTCTTGGGCCGCCGGATCTTCACCAGGCTTGCCGCCCCGTATCTGCCAAAGCCGCCGGCTAAGGAGATCGCCTTCAGAACGGTAGTATTTTCTTCTATGGGGTAAGTGCCGGGCTTAAGCACGTCCCCTGCCACGGAAAACCTGCCTTCAGTTACTTCAATGGTATCCCCGGGCTGGATCACCAAGTCCTTGGCGCTGTCCCCACGGATAATGTCTTTCATATACACTTTGATGATCTCATAGCCGCTGTCGCCGCTTTTGGGCCGCAGGACCCTGACGTCGCTTGCCGGGCCGTAATGCAGGAAACCTCCGGCATTGGAAATGGCTTTCAAAACAGTAACATTTTCTTCCATCGGATAAGAGCCCGGCCTGATCACATCCCCGGATGTGGAATATTTACCCTCGGTAACTTCAATCACATCCCCGGGCTGGATAAGCAGGTTTTGCGACGTGTCGCCGCTGGTGATATCTCTGATATCTACTTTGATCGTCGTATCGCGGCCGAACTCGCCTTTTCTGGGCCGCAGGACACGCACACGGCTTGCCGGGCCATAGCGGATAAACCCGCCGGCAATAGAAATTGCCTTGAGCACGGTGGTGCCGTCTTCCATCGGATATATGCCGGGCTTGTTCACATCCCCGGACACGGAAAATTTGCCTTCAGTAACCTCGATCACATCGCCTGGCTGGACAGTAACATTCTGGCTGCTGTCGCCGTTAACCGCTTTTTTTACGTCCACGACAATCGCTTGGCTGGCCTGTCCGTCTTTTATCGCCCGGATCACCCGGACCTGGCTTGCCGGGCCGTATCTGACAAACCCGCCGGCAATGGAAATAGCTTTGAGCACGGTGGTATCTTCATCTATAGCATACATCCCCGGCCGCAGGACATCGCCGGTCACCGAAAATTTGCGGCTGCGCGATTCCTTGAGCGATATGGCCACAATGGGGTATTTCATATAGCCGTTAGCCAGGCCCATCTGGATCTCTTCCTGGACTTTTGCCATGGTCTTGCCCTTGACCTGCAGATTGCCTATATAAGGAAAGGTGATCGAGCCGTCGGGAGAGACGGTTACCGTAACATCCAGCTTTTCCGGCTGGATCACCGAAACATCCAGCACGTCGTCAATGCCGATGGTGTATTCGGTTGACGGCGTTTCAACGGCCCATGCCGGAACGCGCAATAAAAACGCGAAAGATAAAACCAGAACACTAACAAGTAAACGTTTCATAAAATGCCTCCATTAGAAAAAGGGGACAGCGACTTTTTTTATGCGAGACAACGATGCGTGAAAAAAAGTCGCTGTCCCCTTTTTCATGCTACTTCGCTCCCGCGCCCGACAGCATCACCGGGACGGTCTTAAAAATTATCTTCATATCCAACCAGAGCGACCAGTTGTCTATATATTTCAGGTCGAGGTTGGCCCAATCATTAAAATCGGTAATTTTATTGCGGCCGTTGACCTGCCAAAGGCAGGTAAGCCCGGGCCGGACGCTTAACCTTCTTCTCTGCCAGTTGTCGTATTTTTCCACTTCCGACGGCAAAGGCGGCCGCGGCCCAACAAGCGACATATCCCCGCGAAAGACATTCCAAAGCTGGGGCAATTCATCCAGGCTGAATTTGCGCAGGAATCTCCCCACCTTGGTCAACCGGGGGTCATTTTCCATTTTAAAAACCGGGCCGTTCATTTCATTGCCGTTGATCACGTCTTTGAGCCGGACCTCGGCGTCGGCGTCCATGGTCCTGAATTTATAGAGGGTGAATTTTCTTCCGTTTAAACTGCATCGTGTCTGCTTGAAAAAAATCGGCCCGTGAGAAGTCTTCTTGATCAATATCCCCAAGGTCAGGAACACCGGCGACAATACGAATAAGGCAATGCCGGAGCAAGACACATCCATCAACCGCTTAACCAGGAGATGCCACAATCTGTCCGGCGTACTCTCAAAGGTGAGCAGAGGAAAACCGTTTAAGTCGGTCTGCTTTGATTTGGTGAATTGCAGTTCAAAATAATCCACTGCCAGGTGGATACGCACGCCTTCGCTTTCGCAAAAACGCATGATCTCCTCAATTTTCGTCAGCCACGACCGCGGCACAATAAAAAGCACTTCATCAATGACGTTGTTGTGGATGATATCCGGAATATCCTTAAATATGCCGATGACCGGACAGCCACTGATC
>JAUYEC010000126.1 GCA_030691585.1 Candidatus Omnitrophota bacterium | reverse complement strand
TTGCGCGACTTGCTTACGAAGAAGTAATTTTGTGGGAAAAGGGATCTCCTGGGAGATCGAGAAAGTGCGCATGGGCGCGGTTTTCCCGCGCATCACCGCGTCCATATCCGCGGTTATTTTATCGTATTCAAACTCAAACTTAGGGTCGGCAAGCGTACGCAAAAGCCTGACCCTGGCCTGGGCGGCAAAATAACGCTGTTTTGCCGCCACAATCTGCGGGTTATTCTTGAGGCACTCTTCAATTAACGAATTTAACGATAGATCTTCAGCGGAGAATGAATACCGCTGAGCAAAAAATAAAAGAAAAATAAGTAAGAATGCGGATTTCTTATTCGGCATATATTAGGCGGACTTTCTGAATCTGGCTATGAGCTTGATTATTTCGTCGATCTTCCTGTCCTTATCTATCTCGGAGGCTCCCTTGAAACTATTTACAACGCAGCCCTGCATATGCTTTTTGAATATCTCGTTCTCCACTCTGTAGAGCGCCCCGATTATAGAATGTATCTGCGTAATAATATCCACGCAGTATCTTTTCTCTTCGATCATCTTTTCAATACCGCGGACCTGACCCTCTATCTTCTTCAAGAATGTCAGTTGTTCTTCGTGGGTAGTAGGCTGGTTCATGGCATATTCTCCTTATCGCATGAAGTATACCATACCCCCCTACCCTATGTCAAGAAGAATATTATTTTCCCCTGTTTTATAAAACAGGGGGATATTTATAGCAATAATTTATTCGAAAAAATTCTCGCCCTGAGCCCAGTTTTCCCCGCTGACCTCGTCAATTACTAAATAGGTGTATTCCTTGGGCTTTCCCGCGACCGTAAGAAGCGTATCGGAGAATTCTTTGGCGATCTTTTGTTTCTGGTCCTTGGTTAATTTTCCAACAACCTTTAAATTAATAAACGGCATAGCTCCCTCCTATATTGATCCGCTTACTGTAGGGGGCGGGTTTTAAACCCGCCCCTACAAATACTCCGCCACAATGCGAATACTGGCGCAATTTCCCCACAAGGGGACACCGGCGCAATTCCAAAAAGCGCCAGGTAAATTAAAGCGCGGGGTGCTACTTTGAGATCAAAAATATCCCGATATTTGCCAAAAGATTAGGAAGAACGTTTATCCGCCTGTTACCGTTCAGGAAAACTCGCTGCCCGATATTGATCTTATTTTTCCTGCAGTATTCAAGAAAATCCGAAATACTTAAAAAATGCAGGTTGGGCGTCGAGTGCCAGGTGTAGGGCAAAGAAGGCGTCACCGGAGCCTTGCCCTTAAAGAACAGGCGCAACCTGGCGCTAAGATAGGCGAAATTAGGGAACCCGACGATAACTTTTTTGCCGACGCGCAATGCGTCGGTGAGCACGGTATCTACGCGCCTTATCTGCTGAAGGCTCTGATTTAATATCACGTAATCAAAAGACTTATCCTGATAGTCGCTTAAACCGGAATCAATATCCCCGTGAAAAACGCTCAGGCCTTTTGCCACACACTTATGTATGGCCGATTCGTCAAGTTCCACTCCCTGGACCTTAGCTTTTTTCCCCCGTGCTAGAGCGAACATCAACTCGCCGTTACCGCAGCCAAGGTCAAGGACTCTTGAGCCAGGCTCAACAATACCGACAATAAATTTATGATCCGGCCTTAGCCTGTTAGATCTCATATTCCCTCGTCACATCGTAGCCGCAAAAAGTCTTGTCCAGAAAATGCTTGATCAAATGTGTTTCTTCATCGACTTCCAATAAAAACGCGTCGTGGCCGTAAGTAGAATTTATCTGGCAATAGGTCGCGTCAGCGCCCCTGACTTTAAGCTGGCGGACGATATCCTGCGACTGATAAGACGGATACAACCAGTCTGATTTAAAAGCAATGACCAGGAAGCGCACGTCAATATGCTTGTCCTTTGCTATCAACTTATCGCAGGACAAATCAAAATAATCCATGGCCTTGGTGATATAAAGGTAAGAATTAGCGTCAAACCTCTTTACGAAATCATCGCCTCTGTACCTTAGATAGCCCTCAACCTCAAAATCAGCGGCGAATTTAAAACTGCGGCTTTTAACTTTTAGCCGCCGGGAAAATTTTTCCTCCATTGATTTATCGCTCATATAAGTGATGTGCCCGATCATCCGCGCCACAGCCAGGCCCCTTTCGGGTTTTTCGCCGCCGTAATAATTACCGTTATTCCAGGCGGGGTCGGCCATTACCGCCTGTCTTCCCACTTCATCAAAAGCGATCTGCTGCGGAGAATGTTTCAGGGCGGTGGCGACCGGAATAGCGCATTGGATGTGATTCGGATATGCTGCCACCCATTGCAAAGCCTGCATTCCGCCCATGGAGCCGCCGATAACACAAAGCAATTTTTTGATCCCTAAATGGTCGATCAAGCGTTTTTGCGCCCGAACCATATCGGCAATAGTGATCACCGGAAAACTTAAAGCGTAGGGCTTGCCGGTCTTAGGATCTATGGAAGACGGCCCGGTGCTCCCCTTGCATCCGCCGATAACATTGGAACAAATGACAAAGTATTTTTCGCTATCCAGCGCTTTGGACGGGCCGATCAGATCATTCCACCATCCTGGATCCTTGTCGCCTTCATGGAACCCGGCGGCATGCGCGTCTCCGGAAAGGGCATGCGCCACTAAAATCGCGTTAGTCTTATCCTTATTGAGTAAACCGTAAGTTTCATAAGCGATAGTAACCGGACAGAGGCTCTCTCCGGAATCCAATTTGAGTTCATGGCCGGGTTCGGCAAAAGTGAAGTATTCTGTTTTAACAATACCTATATCTTTTTGCTTCACGTTAAGAACTCCTGAAATAACCAAGTGGATAAATAGCGTTCTCCGGTATCCGGAAAGATCACCACGATTGTTTTTCCTTTTGATTCCTGGCGCCTTGCGACTTCCAATGCCGCCTGCATCGCAGCCCCGCTTGAGATACCGACAAAAATCCCTTCCTGTCTTGCGAGTTTTCTTGCGATATCTCCGGCGTCATCGTTAGTAACCTTAATGATCTCATCTATAATTTTTATATCAAGGACCTGCGGCACAAACCCCGCGCCTATGCCTTGTATTTTGTGGGCTCCCGGTTTCCCCCCCGATAAAACCGGCGAATCCA
>JAUYEC010000072.1 GCA_030691585.1 Candidatus Omnitrophota bacterium | reverse complement strand
GAGGGAAAAGAAAAAGGCCTATGCCCTGGTGAAAAAGGAATTGGAGCAGGCAAACCAGGCGTATATTATTTATCCGGTGATCGAAGAGTCTTATGCCCTGGATATGGCCGGGGCGCAAAAAATGTATAAGCAATTAAAGGCTACAGAGTTTAAGAAATTCAGGTTAGGCCTGATACACGGCAGGCTGAAACAAAAAGAGCAGGATGAGTTGATGGCTAAATTTAAGAATAAAGAAATAGATGTATTAGTGGCGACCACTATCCTGGAAGTCGGCATAGATATACCGACAGCCACATGCATGGCCATAGAAGACGCCCAGCGTTTCGGCCTGGCCCAGCTGCATCAGTTGCGCGGCCGCATAGGAAGGGGCAGCCAAGAGTCAATTTGCCTGTTGGTTTCCGCCGGCCCCTTAAGCGAGGAAGCGCAAGCGCGCATGGAGGCAATGGTCCAATACGCCGACGGTTTTCATATCGCCGAGGAAGACCTGCGCATCAGGGGGCCGGGTGAATTCTTTGGCCGCAGGCAGCATGGCCTGGCTGAGCTTAAAGTCGCCGACCCCCTGGCTCAGCTGCATTTGTTAAAGAAGGCAAGGGAGGAAGTAATAAGTTTGTTAAAGCTGGACCCGTATCTGGCCCAGCGGCAAAATCAGGCCTTAAAAGATAAATTACTGCAGAGGTTCCCGGAGTATGAGAAACTGATACTTATTGGGTAGAGAAACCAGAAAAACAAATATGACGTGTTCCGTGGGATGTCCGCTCACTTCGTTCGCTCGGACGTAGGATGTAGGACGTCTGGAATTTACGTCCTACGTCCCACGTCCAACGTCCTACGGAATTCGTTAATCTGTTACGTTGTATTATCCCTTGAGAATTACGGCAACAGGTATATAATATAACGTTATGGCTGCAAAAGTTATTGTAATCACCGGCGTTGGCGTTATTTGCTCCAACGGGACCGGTAAAGACGCATTTTCTAGCGCTATTACTGAAGGTGTAAGCGGTATCAAGCCGATCACCATATTTGATACATCGGCTTATACGGCGAAGACCGCAGGGGAAGTGGCGAATTTTGACCCGCAGCAATTTTTAGGCGCTAAGGGCCTGCGTACCTTAGACCGCACCACCAGGTTAGCTACTTCAGCGGCTAAGCTGGCTTTGGATGACGCGCGCCTGGAAGTCAGCGAAGAGAATTGCCGCGATATCGGCGTGGTCTTAGGTTCTACCCTGGGCAGCGTCAAGAGCGTATGCGATTTTGACAAAGACGCGCTCAAGGATGGGCCGCGTTATGTAAATCCGGCGTTTTTTGCGAATACGGTGATCAATTCTCCGGCAAGCCAGATCTCCATCAAGTTTAACATCAGGGGTTTTAACAGCACGATTTCCACGGGTTTTTCCGCCGGGGTTGACGCGCTGGGTTATGCCGTGGATATGTTAAGAGCCGGCCGTGCGAAGATCGCTTTGGCAGGTGGAGCCGAGGAGTTTTGCCTGGAGACATTCCTGGGTTTTTACAAGTCCGGGCTTTTGGCCGGCCGGGCAGGTAGTCCGGAAATTTCCTGCCCTTTTGACCGCAGGCGAAACGGCGTTGTATTAGGAGAGGCAGCGGCGATACTGGTGCTGGAAGGCCTGGATTCGGCGTTAGAGCGCAAGGCCGCGATCTACGGCAGGATCTCAGGATATGGGACGGGTTTTGCGCCTTCGGGCAGCAGGAGTTTACGCAGGGCAATGCAAGGGGCGATCGGCGAAGCAGGCATTCAAGCAGCGGATATAAATTATATAAGCGCCGCGGGGAATTCCAGCCTTGAGCAGGACGCGGCAGAGGCCGAGGCAATTAACGAAGTATTTGCCCAAGATGCCCAAAATGTCTTGGTCAGCTCCATAAAATCCATGACCGGTGAATGTTACAGCGCTTCAGGAGCGCTGCAAACCGCGGCGGCCCTGGGAGCTATTGATAAGCAGATGGCGCCACCTATGATCAATTACGCGCAGCTTGACCCGGCCTGCCGGCTAAATTATGTTGTCAATAAGGCGAAAAGTTGTAAAATAGATAACGTATTGATAAACACGGCCGGTTGCGGATGGGCCAGTTCGAGTTTGGTAATATCGAAATTTAAAAGATAAGCCCGTGTAGGGGCGGGTTTATAACCCGCCCCTACAAGAGAAGGCGTGATGTTAAGGTATGGGTATATTTCATGACAAAGCCGCCATAGTCACCGGCGGATCAAGAGGCATCGGAAGAGAGATTGTCTTAATGCTCGCCGCCAATGGCGCGGATGTCGCTTTCACCTATCACAGTAATGCCGAGGCAGCAGTTGCCCTTTGCAAAGAAGTGGAGAAGATCGGCAGGAAAGTCTTGGCGGTAAAGGTCGACTCGCGCGATTTTGAAAAAGCCAAGGCCATGATAGACGCGGCTAAGCAGGCGTTCGGCCGGTTGGATATCCTGGTGAATAATGCCGGCATCATCAGGGATAAGGCCCTGATGATGATGACTAAGGATGAGTGGCTGGAAGTCATAGACACAAATTTAAACGGCATATTTAATTTTACGCGTAACGCGATCGTGGGTTTTTTAAAACAGAAAAGCGGCAGTATAGTCAATATTACTTCGGTCAGCGGCGTGGCGGGCATGGCCCGGCAGACCAATTACGCTGCCTCAAAGAGCGGCATTATCGGTTTTACCAAATCTCTGGCCAAGGAAGTGGCGGCTTATAATATCCGGGTCAATGCCGTTGCCCCGGGTTTTGTAGAAACCGATATGATCTCCGGGTTTAAAGATGAGCACAGGAAAGCGATCCTGGCTCAGATACCTTTGGCAAGGCTCGGTTCCACAGCCGATGTGGCCGGGGCGGTAAAGTTTTTGTTGAGCCCGTCGGCAGATTTTATCACCGGCCAGACTATCGTGGTTGACGGCGGTTTATTTATCCAATAGGCCCGGGGATTAAAAAACGGAGGCAGGAAGAATGCAGGATTTGAATACCGAGATAAGAGATATAATTGCCGTGATCATTGAAAAAAAGCCGGAAGAGATCACCCCTGATGCCAGATTTTTTGAGGATCTAGGCGTTGATTCCATGATGGCCCTGGAGATCCTGGCCGCGATTGAAAAAAAATATAAGATTTCTATCCCCGAAGAAAAACTAGCCCAGCTTACCACCCTTAATCAGACCATTGCCGTGGCAAAAGAATACATGAGTCAAACGAATGGATAACGTATTGGACATTGAAAAGATCCAGGAGCTCCTACCGCAGCGCTTTCCGTTTCTCTTGATAGACAGGATCGTGGAACTGGCGCCGGCCCAAAAAGTCGTTGCCCTCAAAAACGTAAGCATAAACGAAGGTTTTTTCAGCGGGCATTTTCCCGGCCGGCCGGTTATGCCGGGGGCCATGCTTATTGAGGCGATGATCCAGGCGTCTATGGTTATGTTTTATTCGGGGCAGGTTTCTGCTGTCGGCCGCAAGCCGTTATATTCCTTGAGTTCTATGAAAGCAAAATTCGTGTATCCGGTGTTTGCCGGAGACCAGGTGCGTATAACCGTGACCGCGGGAAAGTCGGCTCCCGGTGCGGCAATGGTTTCCGCCGTGGCAAGCGTAGAAGGTAAAGAAACAGTTAGGGCGGAACTTATTTTTAGATCAGAGCTGTAGGGACAGGCTTTAAACCTGTCCCTACGAAATTCATTTCATTATGTCAAAACGTATCGTAGTCACCGGCATCGGTGTTATTTCTTCTATCGGTATAGGCAGGGATGATTTTTGGAATTCCCTGATCGCGGGCCGGTCCGGCATCAGCGAGATCACATCTTTCGACACTTCGGATTATCCTACCCATTACGGCGGTGAAGTTAAGGGATTTAAGGCACAGGATTTTCTTGGCGCAAAAGCGGACAAAATGGGGCGCGCCTCAGCCTTGGCAGTTGCCTGCGCGCGCCTGGCGGTGCAGGATTCTAAAATAGACCTTAAACTTATTGCCGCCGAAAAAAAAGGCATTGCCCTGGGCACGACCATGGGCGAATCGCAGGTATTGGAAAAAATCAATGCGGCCTGGTTTAAAGAGGGTGAAGGCGCTATAGACGCAAGCCTTATATCACGCTTACCGGCGAATGTGCTCTCCGCGTTTGTGGCCGAGGACCTTGGCCTGGAGGGCCCTAATTATGTCATTCCCGCTGCCTGTGCCGCGGGTAATTATGCCATTGGTTACGCTTGCGATCTGCTAAAGCTTGGCAGGGCGGAGTTGATGTTGTCCGGCGGAGTGGACGCTTTTTCAAAGATCGCCTTCACCGGATTTAACCGCCTGCTTGCGGTGGCACCACTAAAGTGCCAGCCGTTTGATAAAAACAGGAAAGGTATGTTGGTAGGAGAAGGAGCTTGCATTGTGGCCTTAGAGACCCTGGAGCATGCTCTGGCGCGCAAGGCAGATATATACGCGGAGATCCTGGGTTACGGCCTAAGTTGTGATGCTCACCATATGACAGCGCCTCATTCCGAAGGCATTAAGGAAGCGATTGAAAAAGCGCTTAAGGTCTGCGGCCTGTCCGCTCAAGACATCGATTATTTTAACGCCCATGGCACGGGAACGCCCGCTAATGACAGGGAAGAGTGCCTGGCGATCAAGAAAGTTTTTGGAGAGCGCGCTCACCAACTTCCGGTCAGCTCCATAAAATCCATGCTTGGGCACACCATGGGTGCCGCCTCTGCCATTGAAGCGGCATGCTGCTGCTTGAGTGTTAAGCACGACATCATTCCCCCGACCATAAACTTTGAAACTCCCGACCCCGAATGTGATATTGACTGTGTCCCTAATGTCTGCCGCAGGACGCCTGTCAACATTGCCATCAACAGCGCCTCTGCCTTCGGCGGCAACAACGCCGCCCTGGTGCTTAAGAAATTCGTTCAGGAATAAAACCATGTGTATCAAAATCGCGCTATAGATGTCTCTTGAGGTATTACACAAAATAGTATAATATAAATCGTTAAAGGTTGATAAGTGGTCCGGAAATACTTGAGTATTTCCGGAGGATCATTTAGATGGTCGGGCCGCCATCTTGCATGCGCATGCAGGATGGCTTTTCTTATCCGTATTTAAGATTGAGTAAACATAAAATCACTATGCGTATATTGTTAGTAGAAGACGAGAAAAATATGGCAAGTTTTATCAAGCGCGGGCTCGAAGAGGAGCGTTATGTGGTCGATGTTGCCCCAAACGGAGAGAAAGCGCTATTCTTAGCGGAAACAAATCCCTACGATTTGATAATTCTCGATGTTATGCTTCCGGATACTAACGGTTTTTCTATCTGCAAGGATTTACGGGCTAAGAAAATCGACACTTTTATCCTTATGCTTACCGCCCGTGATGACGTACAGGATAAAGTTCTGGGCCTTAAGACCGGTGCGGACGATTATTTAAGTAAGCCGTTTGATTTTGAGGAGCTTCTGGCGCGGATTGCCGCGCTTTTGCGCAGGAAACGCCTGGATAAAAACCCTATTCTTAAGGTTGCCGATCTTGAGTTGAATCAACTAACCCATAAAATCATACGGGCGAAAAAAGAGATTACCTTGACCGGCAAGGAATATGGCTTACTGGAATATCTCATGCTTCATGTTAATCAAGTAGTATCTAGGACCCAGATATCAGAGCACGTTTGGAACGAGGATTTTGACAGCCTAACCAATGTCATAGACGTATTTATCAACCGGTTGCGCAATAAGATCGACCGGGGTTTTAAGAAAAAGCTCATTCATTCTCTGCACGGTACCGGCTACACGCTTAAGGAATAACGATGCAAAAATCTTTTCGCAGAAAAATTATGTCCGGGTTTTTGGTAATGGCGTTTTTATGCGTTTTTACGGCGTTCCTGGCTTTTATGACTACGCGTAATATGCAAAAAGTTTTCTTGAATACGATGAGAGATAATGTCTCATCCCTTAAGGCGGCCGAAGAATTGGAACTGGCCTTGCTTAGCCAAAAAGGGTTTTTATCAAATTATTTTTTAGACGGCGACCCCATTTGGCTTAAAAAACTCGGAGAAAAGAAGGCAAATTTCCTGGATTGGCTTAACAGGGCATCGCAAACCGCTTTGACTCCTGCCGAGAAAGGTATTATTGAAGACATTAAACTTCTTTACAAAATGTATGAAAGCGAACGCTATAAGGCCAAGCAACTTTATGAATCAGGAAATACCCGGGGGGCAAAAAATATTCTTCTGAAAGATATGTGGGGAGCATTCGAAGCCCTATACCAAAAGTGCGAGGACTATATTCGTATTAACGAATCGATCATTAATAAATCCGAGGCTTCGTTACAGAGGAAAGTAATGGGAATGATGATTTTGATTACAGTTACTGCGTTTGTAATAATTGGTTTAGTGGGATCCATGTTTTTTTTGTTAACGAAAAGAATTCTTTCCTCTGTTGAGGATATCGCGGTAACCACGCGCAATATTAACCTTAAAAGCCTGAGCGGGCGGGTAGATACTGCGAATCTTGAGACAGAAATGGCATATCTTGCTAAATCAATCAACATAATGTTGGAACGGCTGGAGCGCTCTTTTGAATACATTAAGGAATTTAGTTCTAGCATCGGGCATGAATTAAAGACTCCGCTGGCGATCATCAAAGGAGAGTCCGAGATTGCATTACGCAAAGAAAGACAGGTTGAGGATTATCGGAAGGCCTTGATGATCAATATTGAAGAAGCAAACAGGATGATTCGTATAGTCGAAGATTTAGTTTTCCTGGCGAAGCTTGATTACAACCCGGCCAATATCAAGAAAGAGGTTTTTGATTTTATTCCTTTTTTCGCGGATATAGAGAAACGGGTCCAAACGCTCGTTACGCAAAAACAAATAGGCCTTTCAGCCGTGATCCCCGAATGTAGTGTTACTTTAGAGGGAAACAAGCTGCATTTGAGCCGCCTGTTTTTTAATCTTATTCAGAACGCCGTTAAATTTACGCCTTCGG
>JAUYEC010000181.1 GCA_030691585.1 Candidatus Omnitrophota bacterium | reverse complement strand
CATTTGACAATTTGGTAAAAGTGACCTACTGATAACGGCAAACCAAGAGCAATCTTGGGACGCAAAGCCATAGGATCCCGTAAGTCTTTCGGGATAGCCTGGCTGCCAAAGAGGCGCATAACCTTGAGCGCTGCTCAAGGTTTTTTGTTTTTAAGCCCTTTTGATTTGCGTAGAGGGCTTTTTTATTCGCCTTCGCCCATTGATTGGCCTGAATAAGATAGCTTTGACGGGCTACGGCGAATCCGCCGAAGCGCACCAAAGCTGCTTTACAGAGTCTATCAAAGCGCGTAGGCGGATTTGAAATAACCCATCAGCCACGGCGAGGCAACATATAGGTTAAAGTTTATTAAGCCCGCTGCCAAAGAGGCGGCGGCCCCCTGGAGGTGATAAAGATGGATGCTCCTAAGCACCGCGTGATAGCAATGCTGGACCGTCAAGAGCTGGATTTCCTGGACAAATTGGGCAAGGACGCGTTATTTTCCACCGGCCATAAGCTAACCCATAACGATATCCTGCGCGGCCTGGTGGACTTTATCCGTGATATCGGGATCTCGGCAGAAATGGTTACCTCCGGAGCGCAATTAAAGGAAAAGATCATCGAGCGTATTGTGAATAAGACGGCACATGTAGCAACGGGTAATTAAATTTTACCCGGCCATATCGCACCTTGGCAAAAATGATTGCCAAGTGCGTCCCTTCTGGGACGGATTGGCCGGTGTGCCCATTGTGGGCAAGGAGGTGTAAGATGAAAAAGGGCCTATTATTTATCGTGGTAGTTTTAGGTGCGATGTCCATGGTTTTGACACAGGCTTCAGCGCAGACAGAAGGTGCTATGCAGCCGTCAACAGTAACAACTTTCAACTCATACCGCTTGGATTTCTTTAAGTCGCAGCAACCTGTTCTGCCGCAGGCTAATCAACCGGCTCCGATGACTGTGGAAGAATATTATTACACCGATTCACCCGTTACTAAAGGTTCGGATGGTTTTATTAACGCCACCACTTCCTGGTCGGACATACCCGCTGAGGTAGCCGAGACTTCGGCTAATGAAAACGTATTGACCGGCGTTACCTTTGGTTTTGGCCGCGGCCTGGCCTCCAGCCTGACGCGCGGGGCAGCCGGTGTCGTTGACATGGTAACCTGTGTTTTCCCGCCTTATGATGAACCTTTGGCAGAAACGGAATATAAGGTGGAAAAACCTAATGAAGAAGGATATAAAGTAGCGATTTTTAGATGGTAAAATAGTCGTCCCTGCCTGCCGGACAGGCAGGCGTCGTTCGTCGTCCGTATTTCGTCAGATGTATTACGAAAGACGGAAGACGAACGACTAAAGACGAAAACCCACCTTCTTTTTTTAAATCTGTTTACAAACTTTCCCTCCAGTATTATAATAAAACCCAACATAACTAAAACTATGACCAAAAAAACAGGTTTTGATAACGAAAAATACCTCAAAGAGCAGACTGCCGCGATCCTGGACAGGGTAAAGAAATTTGACAATAAGCTTTACCTGGAGTTCGGCGGCAAGCTCTGTTTTGACTATCACGCCGCCCGTGTCCTGCCCGGATATGACCCTAATGTCAAGATCCGGCTCTTACAGCAGCTAAAGGATAAGGCTGATATTGTCCTGGGTATCTATGCCGGGGATATAGAAAGCGGCAGGGTACGCGGGGATTTCGGGATCACTTATGATGCCGCGACCTTAAAGCTTATTGATGACCTCAGGGAGTGGGGGTTGGATATCCTGGCGGTGGTGATCACCCGTTTCACCGGCCAGTCTGCCGCGGTTACCTTTAAGAATAAATTGGAGCGCAGGGGAGTAAAGGTGTGCCTGCATTACCCCATAGAAGGTTATCCGGTTGACGTTGAGAAAATCACCGGGGAAGATGGTTTCGGAAAAAATGATTTTATTGAAACCAAAAGCCCGATTGTCGTAGTTACTGCCCCGGGCCCCAACAGCGGGAAGCTGGCCATCTGCCTGTCGCAGCTCTACCACGAACATAAGCGCGGGTTAAATGCCGGTTACGCCAAGTTTGAGACATTCCCTATCTGGAACCTTCCGCTTAAACATCCGGTTAACGTCGCTTATGAAGCCGCCACTGCCGATATCCAGGATTTTAATTTAGTCGACCCCTTCCATTTAGCAAAATACAAGAAGACTTCCATAAATTATAACCGCGACGTGGAAAGCTTCCCCATCCTGAAACTTATCTTGAGCAGGATCTCCCAGAAAGACGCTAACGCGCCTGTTTATAATTCGCCTACGGATATGGGTGTTAACCGGGCGGGTTTCGGTATTGTTGATGATGATTTGGTGCAGATTGCTGCCAAACAGGAATTGATCCGCAGGTATTTCAGATATAACACTGAATACGTCCTGGGCATAGAAAAAAAAGAGACCGTTGAGCGCGTAACCGCGCTCATGGAAGAAATGGATGTTAAAGTCGGCGACAGGCAGGTGGTGGAGCCGGCCAGGTTGGCAGCTGAAGACGCCGAATTAAAAGGCAAGGGCAACGAAGGCATATATTGCGGCTCAGCCATACAGTTGCGCGACGGCCGCATCATTACCGGGAAAAATTCGTTACTGTTGCATGCCGCCTCAAGCCTTATCTTAAACGCGGCCAAGGTGCTCAGTAATATCCCCGATGAGATCCTCTTGTTGTCGCCTCATATCATAAATCAGATCGCCAGGCTTAAAGAAGGTATTCTAAAGGGTAAATCCGAGAGCCTGGATCTGGAGGAGACCTTGATCGCTCTTTCCATAAGTGCCGCTACCAATCATACCGCGGAGCTGGCAATGAACAAGCTCGTGGAGTTAAACGGCTGCGAGGTGCACATGACGCATATCCCCACCCCCGGGGATGAAGTCGGATTAAAAAGGTTGGGTGTCAACCTGACCACCGACGGAAAATTCTCTTCCCGTAACCTCTTTGTGGTTTGATGGATCTTGCCCCGCATAAAAATAAACTTGGTTTCTTGATCCTTGTCATTGCCCTGTTTTTGATCTGGTACCTGGGCGGGTTGTTTCATATAGACTATGAATTAATCCGCGGCCGCCTGTCGAGCTTGCCTCTTTTTTTTAGCGGCATAATCTTCGTTGTTCTGTATGTGGTGGTAACGTTTTTTATCTGGTTTTCCAAGGATATATTCAGGGTTATCGCGGCAGTTGTTTTCGGCGCTCTGTGGAGCACCTTATTTATCCTTATCGCCGAGACCATTAACGCCTTTATTTTATTCCACGCCAGCCGTTACCTGGGCAGGGGCTTTGTGGAAAAGTCTCTGCGCGGCTCAGGCAGCAGATTTGATCAAAGAATAGGCAGGGCCAATTTTTTATGGCTCCTTATTTTTAGGGCGGCACCCCTGGTGCCGTTCAGGTTCCTGGACCTGGCCTGCGGCCTGACCAGGATATCTTTTCGGAAGTATCTGTCGGCGGTGATATTGGCTTCGCCGCTAAGGATATTCTGGGTGCAGTTTGCCCTGGCCGGCGCCGGGGAGGTAGTGTTTAGAAATCCTTATGCCCTTAGCGAATATATTGCTTCCAACAAACCGTTGTTTATACTTAGCCTGGCGTATCTGGCGTTGGTCGTGGCAGCAGCTTTGAAATTAAAAGATAAAAAATGGCAATAACCATAAAATTTTTAGGCGGCGTAGGCACGGTTACAGGCTCCAGCCACTTGGTGACCGCTGAAAAGTCCGAGGTCCTCCTGGATGGCGGGCTCTTTCAGGGCCGCCGCGATGAATCTTACAAGATAAACACGACTTTCCATTTCAATCCCCGCACCATAGACGCGCTTATTTTATCGCACGCCCACATTGACCACTGCGGCAATATTCCCAGCCTGATAAAAGCCGGCCTGCGCTGTAAGATCTATACCACTTCGGCCACCCGGGACCTGGCTGGGCTAATGCTGGGGGATTCCGGCAAGATCCAGGAAGAAGACATAAGATACGTCAATAAGGTCAACCGCAGGCTGGGCCAGCCTTTAAGAAAGCCCCTTTACACTAGGAAAGAGGCGTCTAGGGCGACAAAAACCTTTCGCGTCATCTCTTACCGCCAGAAATTTTGCGTCTGTCCGAACATATCTGTTACTTTGCATGACGCAGGGCACATCCTGGGTTCAAGTATCGTGGTCCTAGATATTAAAGGCGAAGAAAAAAATATACGGCTGGGTTACGCCGTGGACCTGGGCAGGAAAAATTTGCCGTTATTAGGGAATCCCGATGTGCCTAAGGGGCTGGATTATCTTATATTGGAAAGCACTTACGGGGCAAGGGCGCACTCGCCGATAGAGGATGCCAAGGTAAAGCTTCATGACACGGTCAACCGCACCTTTGGCCGCGGCGGCAAAGTGATCATTCCCGCTTTTACCCTGGAACGCACGCAAGAGGTGATCTATTTTTTAAGCGAACTACTCAAGGAAAAAACTATCCCCACTATACCGGTGTATGTAGACAGCCCCTTAGCCACTGACATCACCGGGCTCTTTGAACACCATAAGGATTATCTTAATAATCAGACCCAGTTGGCCATACAGGGTAAAGAAAGCCCGTTTGATTTTATGAACCTGAAATTTATCCGCCTGCAGGAAGAATCCAAAAAATTGAACGAAGACAAACGGCCGATGATCATTATCGCCGGCTCCGGCATGTGCGAATCCGGCCGCGTCCTGCATCACTTGAAAAATAATATTGAGGATTCAAGGAACACGGTCCTGGTGGTCGGGTATATGGCGCGTGATACGCTGGGCAGGAGGATCGTGGAAAAGGTTCCTGTGGTGCGTATATTCGGGGTAGAATACGAGCTCAACGCCGAAGTGGTGGTGATCAACGCCTTTTCCGGGCACGCGGATAAGAATGAATTGGTGGATTTTGTTACCGCCTGCCTGCCGTTAAAGAAAATTTTCCTTGTGCACGGCGACCCGGAGCAGGCTCTGGTTCTTGCGGGTGTGCTGTCGCAGAAGGGTGTCGCGGCCTACATCCCGGTCAAAGACGAAGAGGTGTTGCTTGTTTAGGGATTATGTGGTAACATAATAAAACAATATAATGTAGGGGCGGGTTTGAAACCCGCCCCTACCGGTGATGTAGGCATATAAGGAGGATAATTACATGGCAG
>JAUYEC010000147.1 GCA_030691585.1 Candidatus Omnitrophota bacterium | reverse complement strand
CAGCTTCTTCTATCTGCCGGTAAAGCATGATATCAAGATTGTGAAAATGCGATCCCGGGCATGCCGATATCGTATCATTTACCACTGCCGGATAGACCAAGGGCAGCAGTAAATATAACATCATCACCTCTGCCGCTTCCAGGTAAGTGGTCTGCGGTGTAAAGAAAATAACATTATGCCAGGCCACGATCCCTTTTCTGGTCAAATAATCATTTAAGGGGATGACGTGATGGTCCAAAGTGTAACCTTTGCGGTTCTGGCGGATCACCGCGTTAGACAAGCCGTCAGTGCCCAGCTGGACGATCGCAAAACCCGCATTATGAAGTTTATCAATTAAGCCGGTACGCATAGTCTCACCTTCAAAAAAGTCGGCAACATTTGTCCCCACTACGCCTAATTCAAAATAACTGCTTAATCCCAGACGGATGGCTTCGTCGCAAAAGGCCTCAACCCTCTCGGCGTTACCGATAAAATCATCATCAAAAAGCCCTACCGAGATTTTACCGCTTAACTGAGGAAATTCTAATTTGCTGCCTGCTTTAGCAGCTTCCGCCAAGCGTTCCTCTAACCTGCGTAAATCCCCTTCTGCGCCCGGCTCTAAAAGCAATCTATGCAAGAACCATTCTACCAATTCCCGGTTATCCACAAATCTCACCCGGTTGCCGCACCACTTGCCGCAAAAAGAACAGTTCCATTTGCAACCGCGGCCGGTATGCAGATAATAGAATTTATCTCTCCTTTGCGGCTTGGGCAGATGAATGACTTTTGCCATATTGGTATGGCTGATACGGTTAACCAGCATAAATTGAGACCGGTAAATAATTCCACCTTCCAGTCCCATAATTAAATTTCTCTGTTCAATAGGCAGTGTGCCGGGATAACCGCCTATAATTCTTACTAATTCAACCAAAACCTCATCGCCTTCGCCTCTTACAAGAAAATCAAAATCGATAAGCAGCGCGGCCAGCTGTTCCGGATATTGCGTGGAAGGCCCTCCGATTATAACTTTCGCCCCGGGAAAACGCTGCCTTATCCTGCGGATAAGACTAATCGCCCATTCAATGCGGTCATCGACTATTGAAATAGCAAATACATTCGGCGCCGCTTGGGAGAATTCAGGAAGGTGGCTGAATTCTTCCATATAGGCATCCAGCATATCCGTACAGCGCATTTCTCTTTTTGCCGCGGCTATGCCGTTACGCAGAAGCGCATCTTCTAACACTTCTGCGCCATACATAGTCGCCTCGCTCATTGAAATACAGAGTACTTTGGGAGATTCTCTTTTTATAACGGCAGGATTGCCTTGTCGATTTTTTTCCTGCTCGGCAATAGACAATGCATCTCTAATAGCAAAATATGGCTTCCTGCCATAGAAATTGTCTTTGATCATGCCCATCTGACGTTCCCTTCCCAACAGCAGGAAACTCGGCGAAACTAAAACATCCACCGCGTAACGACCATCCCGTGTGGGAGTAGCAGAGAAACATATTCCTTCCATCAAGGTAAGATTCGGGAAAACTTCGCGCCTGTCTTCTTCAATGACATAGACGTCGCCAAAACTAAAATCAGCAATATCCATTTCTTCCCGCGCGCCGGATTGATTTAAAACGCTGACTTGGTCTATATGTTCTATACACCAATTCAATGATTTTAACGTGCGCAGTACTGCCGGGGTATTTCCCACAATCGGCTCCTTGCATAGGTCCCATACCTGCCATTGACCTCCAAAACCCAAAGTGTCTACCCGGTAACCGCCCTTGCCATCAGGAACTACCATTTTACGCAAGAAGCCGCTCTTATCTGACTTGGCTTCTTCCAAACTATGCAGAACCTCTTGAATATGCTTTATCTCAGAAAGCAAAAATTCGAGCATCGTGCTTGCCGGTTCGAACTTTAACCCGCGCTCCACAAGCAGCCGGGCTTCTTCAAACCTGTAAAAACGCGCCTCTATTGCCGCCGCCATAGCAAAAACGGCCCGATGCGGCTTGGTACTAATAATATTACCTAAGACTTTACCGAGGCCATCCAAATCCATTCCTGCGAAATGGCGGCCGGGCGTTCTTTCGCTATCGATAGTTTCCCACCATTGCGCTAACGTCATGGGGATATCTTTTTCTTCTTCTGGCCTTAACTGAGCAGGCCTTGCTACCACTTGCGTTACGCTTGTTTGCCGCTCCCTGGCCTGGCTGACGCCTACCTGAATCTGCCCGGCCTGCCCCTCGTCATCATTACGCCCGCAGCATTTCTTGTATTTTTTCCCGCTTCCGCAGGGACAAGGATCATTACGGCCGGGTTTCTTATCCGAAGGTAAACTAATATGGGAGGCATCGCGCGCGGGAAGATCATTATCTAAAGCGCGCCGGAGTAAGAAATCAAGAAGCGAATAAAATAACCGGTACGGAATATCCTGCCAATCCCGGATCTTCTCTAAAATTTTTAGAGAATGCCGGGCATAAGGATCGACCTTGCTGCCATCGCTGGTAGAAATTCGCACCCCGTCATTAGAAGCGGTAAAGTTTAAGCTTAATAAAGTCTCTATTGTAGGCGCATCAATATTCTCGCGGATCTGCTCTGTTAAAAATTCCACCCTAGAGTAGGATAATTCACGCAACGCCCCGGAGAGAACCTCAACCGCCTCTATCCGCTTGGCTGTGCCTCCTGAAAATTGATGATGTGCCCGGTCAGCCGCTAAATACATCCTATCCTCTAAGCGATGCTTTAATTCATTCCTGTTTCTTACACTGGGCTCTTGTAAAAGATCGTCCCAATCTTTGCGCCACAAACGCTGGGCCTCAAAAAGGACATCGTTATAATCCATAACAAGGCGCGTCCTTTTATAGGCTTGACCGCAACGCTCTAAGATCTGCCGCCGGCCACCCAGGCTGTCCAGCGCTTGCTGTTCACGCTTATAGCGCGGATTATCATAAATGCTATCTAAAACATGATTAAATATATCCGGCAGGCTAGGCGGCATAACCCAGGTTTGATTATAAAGATGATACAACCTGTTGCTTACCCTGAAGCCAAACCGGCTAAACCCGGCGCGATCGCTGGGCTTAAGTAACGCCAATATATCGGTGCGGTATTGTGCCTGTGCCTGTGTATCCCGTATCTCTGCCGGGTCGAGGTAATGCATATAGGAAAGGGCAGTAGCCACTGCCTCTCTTACCCCGCAATTCTCTTCCCCGCTTAAAACGGCAAAGCCGCTGGCAATGCCGTCGTGGAAGATCAACTCCAGCATAAACGCCTGCGCTAACCGGCCCAGACCTAACCGCGAATTAAGCACCGCCAATAATGCCTTTTGCGAAATATGCATTGTCCCGGCGGAAAATTGCGCCACCGGCTCTTCTTTGCCGTCTGTTGCAAGCCTGTCCCAGATTTTTATCTTCTCAACATTAATCAGATACCCCGGACCGAAATAGCTGGCCGATAAAGTAAGACAACGTTCAATAACCGGCCGGCACCACCCAAGCAGATCATCCGCTTTGACCTGATAACTAGCCTGCCTGCCGCGGGCAAACGGCACGATACTGACTACACTGTCCGCCTCCAAAACAGGCGCCTTAGTTTTTCCTGCCGCGGCCCTAATGCCCACATGAAGCTGATCCGTTCTCCGGCCGGGGCGGACGGGTTGCTGCAGATAACTCGTTACTATCTTCACAATTATCGGCTTGAGCTCCGGTGAAAACTTGCCCCAAAGCCGGCCATCCTGCTGTAGTTCTTGCCAAATCTGCGGCAATTCACTTACTAATTCTCCACAGACATCTCTTAGGCGTTGCATAGGGATCTGATCAACCGCATAACAGCCATCCATCCGGGCAATTTCTTCTATAGCATGGCGTAATCTTCCTATTCCGGACGCCCTGGATTGCTTGGCCCTTGCAGGGGCCTGTTTTGCTTTTGCTTTTTCTTTTGCTTTTCGCCCTATCTTTAACGCAGGCCTTACTCCTGCCCTTATTAAGGCAACTTCCGATACTGTGCCGTAAGTCTTGCGAAGGCTAACCATGGGGTTTATAATACCCCCCAGTAACATCGGGACTTCACCACAAGGTAAACCAACACATTTTTTCTCAATCGCCGCTACTAGTTCAGAAATGGCGAGCGGGCCTTGTTCCATCTGCCTTCTTAAATCTACGGAAAAATTAAATACCCACTCTGCCTCTTCTCTACCGGGCGCTTCTGAAAATTGCCGATTCAGTTTAAGTGCCAGATTCCACAAACGCTTATCCGGATCTCTTTCCAATATCTCTATAATTTCATACGGGATAAAAGCTTTTTTCGGGCGCTTTGAGGTATCCCGCATCGCCAGGGCGCCTTGACGCAGGTTATTCCCCGCCGGATAGGCCTGCCTGATAAAATACGCCATAACCAGGTCATCGCCTGTTTCTATTGCTTTTCTGATAGCCCGGATCCTATTGGCGTTGCTGATCCTTTGTTTTATATCCCGTTTACCCGTTCCTTCCAGATATCTGAATAGATTGTTTATCATCTCTTGCCTTTTTAACGGAGTATTTTCATAAAACGGCTTCTCGCTTCTTGCCGCCACATGATACTCCTCAAGTATCTGCTGTGATGTCTCCATGCCGTTTCCATGAGCGGCTTCGTGGATCACCCAGTGCTCTGCGAATAAATGCCCGATAATCTGTTCTACTTCCTGAAAACCCGCCTTCCCCTTGCTAAAGCCGTATTCCTTCAATTCTTCCAAATGGGTCTCCGGATGTATATCCCAAGATGCGACGGTCAAAATTTCGCCTAAAGCTAACGCGTAATCGCCGTTAATAACGATCAACGGAATGCCCCCTTCTAAATAAATTGCCGATTGCGCACCATTCAGACTGACTTTCCGGGGGTCAAGGATGGCAACGATCAAACCGACTGGCCCTATGACCGCCCTTGCCTTAAATATTTCCGCTATACGGCGGCGCGTTTCCGGGGTAGAACAATCAAAAATACTCAATAAAGACATTCTTAACAGGTAACCTGCAAGATGCTCCCGGTTTGTGTCCTTTAGTCCGCTATGCCATTCTTGCACGGCCTCCGGGAACATTCTTTCTATTACACCCCTGTCGTCCGCTTGCCTAAAAGCATCGGCCAGCCAACGCAGCTCTTTAGGATTAAAATAAAACCATGATCTTATGTTCTCCGGATCAGCCACCTCTTCGCGCGCAGGCAATGGCGCGCACAATCCTTTGTCCGTCATTGCCTTGACAGAACAGGAAGGCGCCGTTTCTTCCGAAATATGGGGGACATCGCAAACGGCACCGGCCGGGGCCCGGCCTTCAGTGGCCTCCCCCTGCCCAACAATATGAACACCGGCCCATTCCAGAATCTTCTGCCATAAAGTATCTTTGGCGCTCTGAGGTTGAGAGAAAGAACGGCCCAAACGATCATAAAGATACTCGGCAAACGCAGGACTGCTGTCTTGGCATCCGGCAACCTCATTTGCAAATGAACGTAACATTTGTACATTCGCATCATCAGGCGCAATGTGGAATACCTCTTTCAATACGCCCCTGAGGTATCTTTCAAAACACTGTTGCCGCGTTAAAGGTTGTTTTTTTAGCTTAGTAATAACTGCTGACGCCATTTTCTCTGCGACAGTAGTTGGAAACGCCTCGATACCGGAAAACTCAACGCTCCTGTTTCCTCTTACGGCAATGACCTTACCGACCGCAGGTAATATGACTTTTATCCGCGGCGCAACTCTCTTTATCGCTTTTCTTAATGCCTGCCTGGCCGTATCGCTGCCATGGACCAAAGCTATGACTTCCGGATTTGCCCTCACCACAGACTGGACCAAGTCTGCCTGCGGAGAATGTGAGCCAAAAGCGAACCTGCGCACTTCGGCGTTCAGAGTTATTGTGGTAAGTTTGTCTGGATACCTTCTATCCGGACAAAAAGTTATGGCGCTGCCTTTCTGAGCCCTAGATATCTCTATAGCCAGGCTATCCTCGCTGGCATATCCTACGCAAAATATCCCGTTTCGCTCATCTCCGGCCATGCATTCAAAATAAGTCATCGCGCATCCGCCTTCAAGCATACCGCTTCCGCAAATTATAATATGCGGTTCGTCTAAGTTGGCAATTTCGTCACGCCAAGCGCTTTTTACGCTCTTAATCGTACTACGCCGGCTAAAAAACAAGCTTCCATCCGCTTCAACCAAACTACGGCAACTTTCCGGCATTAACGCTTTATATTTATCGTAAATCCTGGCCAGTTCTCTGGCCATCCCGTCAATATATATCTTGACCGGAGGGAGCACGCCGTCCTTTTGCAGCTTCCTGATAATCAGGGCGACTTCCGCTGACCTGCCTAATGCAAAAGCAGGAATAAGAGCGGATCCGCCTCTTTCAATAACCTTTTTTATCGCCGCGGCAAATTCCGCTGTCGTCTCCTCCCTGCCTAAAACATTTACGCTGTCTCCATACAACGCCTCCATAAAAAGACAGTCCTCGCCGCCTGAATCAGCCATTCCGCCGACAGTGGTCTGCGGCCGCACTGATATATCCCCCGTATAACCTACCTTACCAAAAGGCGTCAGGATAGAAACCGTAGCCGCTCCGAGAATGTGCCCTGCCGGCCTAAGAATGATCTTTGCTTCTTCAGATAACTGATACCACCTATTGAAATCTAACTTGGCACAGTGAGCGAGCAAATTGTTTACCTGCCTGTGTATACAGGCATAATCATTACTTTCGCTCCTTAACTTAAGGAGGTCCATGGTTAGGACCTTCATTATCTCCAGAGTCGGAGCAGTGGCGAAAATTTTGGCATCAGGGAAATTTTTTACCAGATTAATTAATGAGCCGGTGTGGTCAAGATGAGCGTGGCTTATAATTACGTAATCTACCGGATGTTTAATCTCCGCAAAATCAATCCATCCTCCATCCGCCGGATCAAAACCCGCGTCTAATAATATCCGGCAACCGTTGATCTCCACCAGATATGCACACTTTGCAGGCCCGTCCACCCCGCCGAGAGGAGTTACTTTTATTCCCCTTCCTGCCTGTATCGCGCAAACCCGCAGTTCGTAGCTGCTGTCAGTTTCACCTGCGATGCGAGGATTTTGTTTGTGGGTATATTCGTGATGTAAGGTGAGTATAATAGTTCCTAAGCTAAGTAGTAATAGAATAATAGAAAGTATAATAGTTCCTAAGCTAAGTTTTAATAGAATTATAGAAAAAACAGGATAGATCAATGATGTGGCAAAAATAAGCCCAAGGATTATAAGGCCGGGTTTAATACGGAGAGAATTGTTTTCTACCGCGGCAACCGGAATATCCAAAAGATTAGGCGGCGCACGCTCTCCTCTGAAACCCAACCAATCGCCCAATTGATACAATAACCACACCGGCAGGTTGACTAACATAATAATCAACCCCGCTGTCCGCCAGATAAACGACCACAGCCACCTTCCTCCCCGGCCAAACATCCCCGCCGCGGAAAAACAGATGCGCGTGGTGCAGGGGTGGGCGTCGGCGCGGATGTTTGGCCGGACGCGCATCCGCCTCTGCTTGCTTTTCTCGCTGTATGAACAAGAGGTGATGACACCCCGTGTGCGGCCTATACTAAGGCGCCCTGGTATGACTATGGGTTCGCGCTGTCCGCGAAAATTATGTATTACCTGGCGTAGATCGCCTCTGACATCAGCAGGCAATTTCTCCAGTCTCTGCCGCAGCCTCTCTTCTTTTACCGTCAGCCAATTTTGCAATTCACACCGTGCCTCCTCATCGGTCAATACCACTTCCGTCTCCGGCAGGTCTTCCGGCCACCAAATACCGATAAACTCAAACTCTCCGTTAGGGCATTTTTCAATGTGGTGCGAGCGGACGGCGGCCTTAATCTCGCTTGGGTATAAATAGAACGGATCGGCGCTGTCCTCGCCGAAATAATGGATATGGAAAGGACGGGAATCCGTAGAAATGCCGTGTGCGCTCAAGCTTCCGGAGGCAATAACCCCCCGGGGAAGATAGCTCTTTCCGGCAAGAGGAACGACAATGCCGGGATAAAACGCCCGCGCTTGATTAAAATATCTTTCAGCATCCGGAAGACGGCCTTTATTAAAATATATAATCCCTAAATTGATCAGCGCGGGAACAAATTGCGGGCATATCTTTATTGCTTTTTGGAAACATGACTCTGCGCTGCTAATCTCTCCTTTTTCTAAATGCCGCACCCCTTTATTATATAGCGGTGTGACACGCAAGGCCTGTTCATTCAACAGTTGGACAGTTAGATATAAATTGAGGGGGTTAATTTTGTCATCCTTGAGCACAAGACATACCCCTGACCTTCGATAATATTCTTCTCTGCTAAAAGGTGAGCTGGATTTAAAATTCGGAGTGCGGCCGAGATCTATTAACATTACCTTCTTGCTGGTCAACACCGCAAAACAGGCCAGATGCTCTTTTTCCCGCGGTTTCGACCCCGGAGACTCAAATTCATATACCAATGTAGGGGCAACATTAAGATTAATAAAACGGGCTAAAACAAAAAATATCAGATGCTGCCAAAAACAATCCGCCTTTCCCCGCGCCACAACTTCACTAAGTCGATTTATAGCCTCATCGGGTTTTATTTCTGCATAAATTTTGGCGGCCAGCTTCCCGGCGGCGTCAGATTCTGCCTGTTCCAACTCCTCGACCGTATTGAATGTCCTGCGTTTTTGCAGTAACTCGTCCCGCAAAGTAACCAATAAGGGCCCGCCGGAATCATCCTGCCAATCCAAGGCCATCCGCGAAAAATCCCTGGCCGCTCTTCCGGAATGCCCCAACCCTTTAAATAGCCGGACTAAATGTTCTTGATCATCATCAGTCTTTCTGGGCCCCCAGAGCCAAGCAGGCGCCAGCCATGCCGCGACAACTAATTTAACAGTCTCCCGCCTGTCCATAAAGACAGGCCTGTCCGCATCCAGTACTCCCCGCACCTGCCTTCGGAAACTCCTCCAGTGAAAAGCAATAGCTTCCGATTCGCCGGGGCAGAGTTCGTGACGGATGACTTGATAATAAAGGAAGATAATGTCGCGGTAGGAATAACCTTTGCGCCTAAGGATAGAGATGGTTTTTAGCAGGCCGATATGGAATACCGGCCGTCCGTTTATCCTTTCGGCAAAAGACAGGGGCGGGCCGTGGTTCTTGCCGCTTTTGGCTAGATGATCCTCCAAACACTTCAGCATAATCCCTAACCTATGGAATTGCCCTACCGCGAAGAGTTCACACTGCCTAATTGCGATATTCTCCTGCGCAAACATTGCCCGGAAAGTGATAGGGTGGTCGGTAAATTTAAACTCAAAATACCCTGAAAATTTATTCAACCATTTGCAGGCCAAAATATCTTCTGTTAAAAAGACTAATTTAGTTCTTGATGCTCCGGTAGGTTCCGGAATAAATCCACGATTAGCCAATCGGCCCATTGCCAGCATCTCGCTCTTTGATAAAATAAAAGTTACCCAATCAAAACTCTTGTCTGATGCCGTTTTAAGATAAACGAATATGCTCAGGATTAAATATAATTTATATAAGTCATTTTTGCCTTTCAGCGATTGAACGATTAATCTCCGGCCCCCGGCAGAGTCTCCTTCGTCTATACTGCCAGTAAGCAAAGAAGCGCGGGTCGCGGCCCGATCTTCGCTTCGTTGCCACGGTACCGTGAGTCTTAAGTCCCAAAATGCCGTATTCTTCATATTCCAGACCCGCCAAGTTCCGCCTATTGCCTTGATGGCCCCGGGCAGATCCTCGGGAACCACGATCTCCCCTTGTTCTTCCTCATATATACTTGGAGGCGCCAAATCATATATGCTCCTGGGTTTCTGTTGTCTCCGGCCTTGCGGAAGAGAAGAACAATGACTTTCATGCGCTAGGCCAAAATTAGACTCTCCCGGCTTTAATGTTTTTATATAAACTATGTCAAATACCTGACAAGTTGTCCCTTTATTTTTACCGTAATAACATTTCAATACCCGGCGGGCAGGGCCTATTTGAAAAACCCTGTGAATAGGCTCCCTGCCTTCTTTGACAAGTTTTACGGTAAATTGAAAATGCTTATCTTTTACGCCTTGCTCTATAATATCAGGTTCCCATCCTTTCTCAGAGAAATCAAGAACGCGCCATCGAAACTGATAATATCCAACCGGACAAAATGTATTTTCTCCGTGCGCATCGGTTATTTTTAATTGTCCTCTCAAATCAGGTAATTCTCCTTTACCCTGGGCCGTTTCCCAATTATAATTTATAGGCTTAACGACTAATTCCGAAATTGAACGTAATGCCGTTTGCGTTGTTCTCTTTCTCTTTCCAATATTCTTCCTGGTAATCGGCCCCGGATCAGAAACAATTAGAGGCTCAATAGCCGGCGTTTCAATACGAGAATGCGTTGCGCCTCCCGCTGATTCTATCACAACCTTTATGGCTGTATTTAAACGGCCTACGCTGACAGCCCCGGCCCTAAGGAGCCTGACAAGAAAACTCCTTGCCCAAAACAACTCAACCTGCCCCTGGATAATCTCTTCAATTATTTGCGGGCTTGTCTTATCCTTGCGCCGGAGCGCCTCTTCTTCTAATTTAGCAGTAGTTAACGGCTCAATAACTAATGACTCCAATAAACCAAGGCCGCCTTTCTGCTTATCTTCTTGGCCCTGCTTATTCGCCAATCTTATGATTTCTTCCTTTTTGCGGCCAAGCGTTCTTTTTAGCTGAGTTTTCATTTCTTGAACGGAATCAGGCCCTGCTAATTTTTTTAGCTCATTAAGTTCCTTCTGAATCCTGCCGGCTAACTCTTCAAGAATAGTTAATTTCGTACCCCCATCTACATCCATATCGTCTATCGCGCTTATTTTTTCCGCAAGGTCCTGCTTTAATTGTTCCGCCCCTGTTAATCCCGCGCCTATCACGCCGGCCAATGCCATACTCTGCGCTCCCGCCATCTCGCCCACTCCGGACAAGTGCGGCAAGCCAAAGTGATAAAACACAAAACCAGCCAGGATTATCGCGATGGCCACGGCCAGCCACAGCCCTGCGCAGCGCAGGCCCGCCCTGCCGCCGCGGCCGCCTATATCCGGACGGGTTAATACCCCCGCCACGGCCAGCATCAGCTCCTGTCGTATTTCCTCGGTGAATATTTTTTCATGGCGTTCTTCTAAATAACGGAGAAGGCCGGGGCCGCCGATCCCGGGGTTTCTTCTTAATATATCCGCTGTCAACTCTCTAACAGACCACTGCGGTAAAGAAGGTAAAGAAGACGCTGTTGCTAACCTTCTAATTCCAATAAGGTTGCGAAATAAATCCTTTAAGGTAATACTAAACCGGTCGAAAAAATTGTTTAGTAACATTTTTTGGTGGATATATTTACAAACAGCGTCTTGGATACGTTCTGCGCTGCCTGCTTCGGACAATCTCCCCCTGCTGAAATCGGTAAAAGGAATGCGGGCCAGTATCCAGATATTCTCCGGCGCGCCTCTCCAAAGCCCCGGATAGGCCGCAGGGACGTATTCTAAAGAGAATGGGGAGAATGGGGACGTTTCTATTTTTTCCGAGATCAATGAAATTAAACTATTGATAAAATAATGCAGCGCGATGGATAGGATCAGGATCGCGATTGCTGAAAGGATAAACTCTGCCTGGAGGCTGGGGGAAGGAAGTAAACGCAGGAGGCCGAAATGCATAAGGGTAACGGCTAACACTCCAAACGGCTGCGGCGGGGCGCGGGAACGAATGATATAATGCAGACCCAAAAATACAATGCTGATAATCCCTGCGGCCAAATCTTGGCTTCCGATGATCAATGGAATCGCTATTTTGGCCGCCACGCACAGCGCCGACTCTATCCCCGGCTGGTATTTCAAGGGAATACCCAGCCAATTAAGCAAGAAGCTTAAAGCCGGGATCATCCCGCGGTTATCAGCCTGCTGGCTATTAGCTGCGGCAGCACCGGCTAATTTATCAAGTTCGCCGTTAGTTGCTGCGCGTTCAGCTAAAAATCTGGCTATGGCGCGGGAATTTCTCCTTCCTGATGCTTTTATAGCTTGAGCGCCTTCTCCGGCAGGATCTTTATGAACGGGCGGTAGCGTCTTTCTTTTTCTGTGTCTTCTTCCCAAACTATTTGCCGGATCAAGCAATTCATTGACAGCTTCAATAGGGTCATAGCCTTCATTATTCAAAGCTCCATCTATCCAATCAGAAAGATCTCCGGGCGTTGTCTGGGGAATATTTATTCTTAATTCAGCCGGAGGGACATGTTCTTCTTCCTGTTTCTCAGTCCTACGCCTGTTACTTGTTTGCTTTTTGGATCGCTCCTCCGTCTGCGCTTGTTCTTCTTCTCTGGTTAGTTTTTTTGGGTTTCTCCAATGGCGGATTATATCCAGTATAACCGGATCATCATATTCTTCCTCCCATATCGCCTTTACTTCGTTATATGAGCCCTGGGGAAGAATTTTTTCTGCAAAGGCGAATAATTTTTCCGCGAGCTCTTCGATCTCAGCCTGGCACTCCGGCTTGCCCCTTAATATGCACTGGCCGATATGTAGATCGTCTATAGCATTTTCGAAGCGTTCAAAAACCTCATCAATTCCACCATTTTCATCGATAAATTCCCTAATCAAACCCTGTTCATTTTTATTTTTCCCACTACTCTTTATCCTCTTATTTTCGAGTTCAAAAACAAGTTCCTCGGCAAAAAAATAAAAGAAGGCCATAGCATGGACAACATTGAGATTTGTAACTTCCTTGCGGCCCCGAAATTCCTCCAAATCAGGTTGTGGCCTCGGTTTTTTCGGCGGGACTCTCTGCCCAGACTTCAATTCAGGCGGCGGCACGGGAAGACGCTTCTTTATCATCGCCCTAGTCAATATCAAGCCTCTGGCACTTAACTTGCTTTCAGTTAAACCGCTTTCTTCCAGCAATCTATAGGCTTCGTGATAATCTTTATTTAAATAAGCGCTCCGGGCCTTTTCATAATCTGACATGGCTTGGGCATCAGCCAATTTTTTCCTTAAAGAAACGAGTGTATTATCCGGCACAAATCCGCTTTTGGCCTTTTCTTCCGCTGCTATTAGTTGCCTTATCCTATCGGCAGCTCTCGGCCAATTGCCTGATTCGTAATCGTGCTGAGCCCTGCTCAATAAATCCAATCTTTGCGCTTGAAGAAGTTTATTTTGGACCTGTTCCATCTGTCCATTTTGCGCGGTCATTCCCGCCAATTCATATAGATCTCTTGCCTCGCAAAATCTCCTTGCCGCTAAAAACCTTTCTGCCTCTGCCAGGCAATGCTGAAGAGGAACTTCTACGGCTGGATCTTGAGTTGATATGGAATCGCCACATATCATATCCTCGAATCCGGGATATATGTAAATAACGCCACTTTGCGAAAAATCACCATTGCAGCTCTCTGCGATCGGCTTTTCTTTGTGGTCTGCGCCATTCACGTAAGCTGCCCAAACATGGTTATTTGTCAGCTGTCCAAGCCAACGGCCATGGAGGCTGTATATTTCGCTTCCCATGTAGATCCTACGATGCTTTAACAGAGTGTGTCTGACAGCGGATGCGAATTTCCCATTAGGAAACCGCACGGCTCTTTTTTCACTGTCATTGTCCTGCCAATACCTAAGAGCGGCCATCAGATCCAACTCCGGATATTTTCTTTCTCCCAGCAAACTAACTAATTCGTCATGGGTCCTCGGAGAGTTACTTAACTGGGCAAGTAAATACGCTCTCAATTCATTTCCCGTCATTTGCGCGATATTATCCCACTCCTCGATTTCCGGATCGCCAAGTATAATATTTTTGCTCGCGCCAAAGCCTTTATAGATCTTTATCGGCATGGATTCGCTTGTTGGCCTTACTGCAAATGGTTCACCCGGCGCAGATATTGAATACATCCCACAGCAATATCCTTTCCAAAAATGGACTTCTTTGAGCAGGTCATCATCGAAAAACAGGGTTGCCGTGATCACGCTGCCCGGGGCTTCTATGCCGATGCGTCTAAAATTTATTGAATAGTCAGCGATGTATTTAGAACAAACTTCGCCTTCAGGCAATGTGACGTTTTCAAAATATGTTCTGCCCTTAAAATGTCCGGACTTGATACCTCGTAGAGAACAATTAATAATATTGCCCTGCCAATCGCGTTGGGTGATCGGGAAGATAGCGCCTGCAGCCTGGACTTGGCCACCGTTTGTCCTGAAAAGCGCATATGGCCTTCTGCCCTGCTCAACGGCCGCCCTGAATGTTTCGCCTGGCAATACAATATTCCCGCACTGAAGTTCGCCATATCGATTTAAATATTTTGTTGGATTTACCTGGGCTCCTTTGTCCAGACATGTATATCGTCCTTGCTCCAAAAGAACCGCCCTTTGCTCTTGCTTTAGTTCTTTCAAGGCCCTGGAAATACGCTTGGATAAATAATTACTGCCACCCATAGCTTGGTTTAATTCGTTCGGCGCCGCAGGCTTTCTATATAGAAGATCCGCGGCCAGCTCTTTGAATTCCTCGTCGCTATATTCATTGAACGAAGAACCGTTTAAATCATCTACCCAGCCAAACCAATACATTTTCCAAAGCACCTGGAGCCTTTCTTGCGGCATCAGAATATGTGAATTGTAGGCCTGGGTAAGCTTATAATGTTCTCCATCCCAAAAAACCTCTAAAATTTCGCTGACAGGGCACAGGT
Source organism: Candidatus Omnitrophota bacterium (assembly GCA_030691585.1). Lineage (GTDB taxonomy): Bacteria > Omnitrophota > Gorgyraeia > Gygaellales > Profunditerraquicolaceae > JAUYEC01. Next base: position 146 of record JAUYEC010000147.1, on the reverse strand, counting down.
TTGAATTTAACTTGTATATTTTTGCGGCCTTGTGTGTTCCCTGATAAACAAAAAACTCCACCCAGATATGGTCGTTTTTGTTTATCTCAAGCCAGGGATTATCGCCGGCATGCATACATCTAAGATCGTAGCTTGGAACAAAGTCA
>JAUYEC010000107.1 GCA_030691585.1 Candidatus Omnitrophota bacterium | reverse complement strand
CGATATCTCCGGCGTCATCGTTAGTAACCTTAATGATCTCATCTATAATTTTTATATCAAGGACCTGCGGCACAAACCCCGCGCCTATGCCTTGTATTTTGTGGGCTCCCGGTTTCCCCCCCGATAAAACCGGCGAATCCAGAGGTTCTACACCGATGATCTTTACCGACGATTTTCTTTCCTTTAAAACCTCTCCGACACCGGTTATTGTCCCGCCGGTGCCGATGCCGGCTACAAAAATATCCACCGCCCCGTCCGTATCAGCCCAAATCTCTTCAGCTGTTGTCTTACGGTGTATTTGGACGTTCGCCGGATTATTAAATTGCTGCGGCATATAGGCATTCGGGGTCTTCTTAACCAATTCTTCAGCTTTTTCCACAGCGCCTTTCATTCCTTTGGCGCCCTCAGTAAGCACGATTTCCGCGCCTAAAATTTTTAATAACTGGCGCCGCTCGACACTCATGGTATCCGGCATAGTCAAGATCAATTTATACCCTTTTGCCGCGGCGACAAACGCCAGGGCAATGCCGGTATTGCCGCTTGTCGGCTCAATGATCACGGAATTCTTTTTTAACTTTCCTGAATTTTCTGCTTCCTCGATCATTGCCACCCCGATCCTGTCCTTGACACTTGAGAGCGGGTTAAAAAATTCCAGCTTCACCAGGATGACAGCGCCTGAGCCCTGCGCCAATTTATTTATCCTGACCAGCGGCGTGCGGCCGGTGGTCTTGGTGATATCATCATATATTTTAACCATAATATCCTCCATTCATTCCTGTAGGGACAGCATAATATGCTGTCCCTACAATACCTATCGAATGTTCACCGTAGGGACAGGTTTCAAACCTGTCCCTACATCAAGATATGGATTTTTTCAACGCCTGTTCAATATCCGCGATAATATCGTCAATATGCTCTATACCGATAGAGAGACGGATAAAATCCGGGGTTACACCTGTTGCCAGCTGCTCTTCTGCCGACAACTGCTGATGCGTAGTTGTCGCCGGATGTATTGCCAGGCTCTTTGCATCGCCGACATTTGCCAGATGAGAGATCAACTCCAGCGCATCAATAAACCTTTTACCCGCCTCCAATCCGCCTTTTATGCCAAAACCCAGGATCGCGCCCGCACCCTTGAGCAAATATTTCTTCACCCGTGCTTTTTCCGGGCTTGATTCCAGCCCGGGATAATTCACCCAGGAAACACTGGGATGTTTTTTCAGGTAATTTGCCACAGCCAGCGCGTTTTCAGCGTGCCTGGGCATCCTCAAATGTAACGTTTCTAGTCCCTGCAGGAAAAGAAAAGCATTAAAAGGAGACATTGCCGGGCCCAGGTCCCTTAAAAGCGTGACCCGCGCCTTGATAATATAAGCGATGTTGCCCAACGGCTTTAATGCCTCCACAAAATCAATACCGTGATAGCTCGGCTCAGGTTCAGCAATCAAGGGGAATTTTCCGCTCTTCCAATCAAACTTTCCGGAATCCACGATTAAACCGCCAAGCGAGGTGCCGTGGCCGCCGATAAATTTTGTCGCCGAATAAACCACAATATCCACTCCAAAATCGATCGGTCTTAACAGGTACGGGGAAACGGTATTATCCAAGACAAAAGGAATTCCGAATTTGTGCGCCACCTTGGATATGCCCTCCAGGTCAGCCACATCAAGTTTGGGATTTCCTATTGATTCCGCGTACACCGCCTTGGTCTTAGGAGTTATCGCCTTTTGCAGCGCATCCAGATCATTGGATTTTACGAACTTGACATTGATCCCCAGGCGCGCAAACGTGTAATGAAACAAATTATAGGTCCCGCCGTAAAGATTATCCGCCGAGACGATCTCATCGCCTGCCTGGGCAATATTCAACAACGCCAAAGTGATCGCGGACTGGCCGCTGGCTACCGCAAGGCCGCCTACCCCGCCGTCTAAAAGGGCGATCCTCTTTTCCAGGACATCCGTAGTCGGGTTCATCAGCCGCGTATAGATATTACCGAATTCTTTTAAACCAAAGAGATTAGCGGCATACTCCGTGCTTTTAAACTGATAGGAAGTGGTCTGATATATCGGCACTGCCCTTGAGCCCGTCGTAGGATCCGCCTCCTGGCCGCCGTGCAAGGCAAGTGTTTCGGTTTTTAATTTAGCGTCAATTTTAGTCATTTTTAAACCCCCTGTAAAATTATGAAGCTCTTTCTTAATATTATTATCTACCAGATTACCCAAACTCACAATATAAATTTTCCGCGCCTTCCTCCTTTTTGCCCACAAGGGCACACCGGCCAATCCGATATGGCCGGGTGTAAGAACCCTTCAAGCTTTAATCTCTTCTAAAAAATTTTCAATTCCCATTTCTTCTATCATTTGAGACAGCCTCTGCCTGGGCTTGGCGTTTTTTTTGAAAAATGCGACCACCCGCCCGACAAGGGATAGAACTTCATCGTCGCTGAAGACCCTTTCCAGCCTGAAACCGGAGCGCGGAGCGCGCCCCGCGCAACCGCCTAAATAGGCCACATACCCCGGCTGTTTCGTCTCCGGATCAATTACGCCGTGTATGCCGATCTCAGCGGCCTGCGGCCGGGTGCAGCCATTGGGGCATCCGGAAATGGCGATCTTAAATTTATGCGGCAGATCCATTCCGCAAACCAAGCCCAATTCTTTTTCTATCCGTCCGTAAAGAGAAAAAGTATCGACTAAGCCAGATTTACACCAATTATTTCCCGGGCAGACAGTAATTGCCCTTAATCGCGCTCCCGAAGCCCCGGTTTCGATACCTGCAGCCCTTAGTTCCTCCTCGGCCTTGGCGATATCCTCAAATTTAATAAAAGGTATCTCCAGGCCCTGGCGGGTAGTCGCATGCACTATCCCCCTGCCGAACTTACCGGATACCTCCGTCAATTTTTGCAGCTGCCCTAAGGTGTAAACCCCCAAAGACATACGGATCCTGAGCACAAAAAAACCATCCTGCTTCTGCCTTAAGAATCCCCGTTTCTTTAAGCCGTCATAATCAATATTCAAATCCGCCATTTGAGCATTCTCCTCGCTTATATTTTATCAAACGCCTTCTCTGCCGCGGCAAGAGTATTTTCTATATCTTTGGTTGTGTGCGCGAAAGACAAAAAGTCAGCCTCAAATTCAGAAGGCGCAAAATACACGCCCTGATCCAGCATATTCCTGTAAAATTTTTGGAATTGTTTTTTCTCATTAAATTTGATGCTGAACATGCTGCCGCAATATTCAACCGTCAACTTTACTTTCTTAATCTGCGCGATCCGCCTAAGCCCCAAGGCCAGATGCTCGGCCAGCTTGTCGAGCCGGGCATAACCGTTCTTTAGTTTTTTCAGGGCCTTTAATGTGTCGAGCCCGGCCTGCATCACTATGGGGTTGCCGGAAAATGTCGATGCCTGATAGACCTTGCCCAACGGAGCCAGATGGTTCATTATCTTTCTGCTTCCTCCATACGCGCCTATGGGCAGGCCGCCGCCGATAATCTTACCTAAACAGACCAGGTCCGGCTTGATACCGATCTTAGATGCAACTGTCCCGAATCCAAACCTGAAACCGGTGATCACTTCGTCAAAAATCAATAATGATCCTGCATCTCTGGTAATTTTGCCAAGCCCCAGAAGAAAACCGCGGTTCAAAGGAATCACTCCGTGATTACCCCCTACCGGCTCGATAATCACCGCCGCGATTTGTCCGGCATATTTTTTGAATACATCTTTAACCAGCTCTATATCGCCATAAGGGACGACCAGCGTGTCTTTAAGGAAATTATCCGGCACACCGGCGCTTGTGGCAATTTTTAAAGTAGCCAGGCCCGAACCTGCTTTTAAAAGCAAAAAATCCGCTGAGCCGTGATAAGAGTTTTTAAACTTCAGGATCAAATCTCTTTTTGTAAAGCCGCGGGCAAGCCTAACCGCAGACATAACCGCTTCGGTCCCTGAATTAACAAACCTTATTTTTTTGACAAATGGCACGGCCTGATGAATAATTTCCGCCAGTTTTACCTCCGGCTCATTGGTCGTGCCGAAATTTAAACCGGATCCGATTCTTTTTATCAAACCGGCGCTGATATCAGCGCGCGCATGCCCTAAGATCGAGGCGCCCCAAGAAAGCACATAATCAATATAAGCATTTCCGTCGTAGTCGTATATTTTTGAGCCTCTGCCGCTTTTGATCAACACCGGATCGCCTCCCACATAGCCGAAAGCGCGCACCGGGCTGTCCACGCCGCCGACAAGATAGCGTTTTGCTTTATTGAATAATATTTTATTATTTGATCTCATTAAACCGCCTTGCATTATCCGTAGGGACAGGTTTCAAACCTGTCCCTACATTCAACCACCTGGCTATATCTTTAGCATGATAAGTGATAATAAAATCCGCGCCCGCGCGTTTTATGGAAGTGATTATTTCTAAAACCATCTTCTTTTCATCCCACAACCCCTGCCGCGCGCCTAATTTCACCATTGAATACTCCCCGCTGACATTATAAGCAGCTAAAGGATAAGAAAATTTTTCCTTTGCCCGGCTGATCAGATCCAGATAACTTAA
>JAUYEC010000106.1 GCA_030691585.1 Candidatus Omnitrophota bacterium | reverse complement strand
TAACTCCAGCGCCGGCCCAATCCCATAAAAAGGGGACAGCGACTTATTTTTACCAGGTTTGTAGCTGAATAAAAAATAAGTCGCTGTCCCCTTTTTATTGTAGTATAATCAATCCTATGATCCTATTTTTTGTCTTAAATTTTCTGGCGGCGGCGACAGCTTTTTTGTGTAGTCGTAAAGTCTTTGATTTTGGCACCTATAAGGATGGCCAAGATTGCGAAATTGATTATCTCTCGGCTGCCTTTATCCTGTATCTGGTACAGATCGTCGTATCTGAGCTTCTGCTCGGCATTTTCGGTTGGCTTAACCTGGCTAATCTTGTTTTCATAAACCTGGCGGCATTTCTTTTTGTGCTATGCTTCTGCCGCGCAGGAAAAACTTCCCCGGGGCTTGGTGTTATAAAGAGGGGGATAGCCGCGGCGCTGAATAATAAAGCCGCGCGCATGAGCCTTTGCGTTATCCTCTGTTTCGGCCTGGTAAAACTCCTGGTTAACCTGTTTAACCCTCCTTTTGGCTGGGATTCTTTGAATTACCATTTTACATTCGCCGTAGAATGGTTAAAGCACGCCAACCTGGTTAATCCCATTACCATAAACGATGATTTTGCCCCGACATATTACCCCATAAACGGCAGCCTGTATTTTTTCTGGTTATTGGCACCTGTGCGCAGTATATTTTTGGCTGACCTGGGGCAGGCCCCGTTTTTTATCCTGGCATTTTTTGCACTCTTTGGCATAGCCAGAAAAACAGGGGTGAGTAAGGAATTATCTTTTTGGGCCGCGGCTCTGTTTACCCTGATACCGAATTACTTTAAGCAGCTACAGATCGCTTATGTGGATGTTATGGTCGCGGCGCTGTTTTTTGCCTGCCTGAATTTCCTCTTCCTCCTGGAGAAAAAATTTTCCCGTTCCAACCTGTTATTTTTTTCTTTAAGCCTCGGCCTGCTTTTGGGCACAAAGTTGATCGCCTTGCCTTATTGTGTTCTGTTGATAGCGCCTTTTTTGTATCTCTGGATGAGGGACAGCATAATATGCTGTCCCTACAAAACCGGGATTAGTAAAACACACGTTTTGATTGTTGTATTTGCAGCGGTTTTGGCGCTGGGCGGTTTTAGTTACCTGAGAAATTTTGCCGAAACTTGTAATCCTTTTTATCCCTTGAACATTAAACTTTGGGGCAGGACCATATTAAATGGTGTTATCGTAAAGAGCAGCTACGCCGCGCACTTTAAGATAGCAGATTACAGCCTGGCTAAATTATTGTTCCACGAGGGCCTGGGAGGCCAGGCGCTGATATTTGTCTTACCGGCGGCGATCGCTGCCATACCGGTTGTTCTTTGGAAAAAGAGGAGGCTGCCTGGCTTTATGATCACATATTTTTTGCTCCTGCCGGTCCTGTTATGGCTGGTCTTCCGTTATTTCATACCTCTTGCCAATACCAGATACCTTTATCCTTTACTGGGAGTGGGGATGGTGGGGGCGATCTATACCGCTTCAGTCTTGAATATACCGCGTATAGCCTTACGCATTGCCGCTGTCTTGTGTGTTTTAGCTTCCATGTCTGAATTGGCCAAAAGGCAGGAGCTGGTTGTTTCCATCTTGTTGACGCTGGCGATGTTTTTCCTGCTGCCGGTGATCGCCAGATTTTTGGGCAAGATGCGCAAACCCAAGGCTCCGGCGCTTATTGTCTTATCAATACTTGCCGCATTTTTCTTTTTAAAAGCAGCAGAGGGGTATTATATTAAAAACGAATTCCAGCGTTATGATATAATGAGGAAGTATTCCGGTTTCTGGAAAGACGCGGCAGTGGCCTGGGATTGGCTGAACAGCAATACTTCCGGTAATAATATCGCCTACGTTGGCCGGCCCGTGCCTTTTCCTTTATACGGGACACATTTCAAGAATAACGTGTATTATGTTTCGCTAAATTTGACCGAGCCGGCTAAGATTCATTATTATCCCGCGGGTTTTTACCGCTGGGACGATGATTTTTCGCATATGCAGAAGGATTTCGAGTCCACGGGGAATTACCGCTCCGGCGCTGAATATTCCATATGGCTGGAAAACCTGCGCAAAAAATCTAGCGATTACCTGTTTGTTTATTCTCTGCACCAGACAAAGAATATTGAATTTCCCGTTGAAGACGCCTGGGCCAGGGCGCATGCGGATGTATTCGAGCCGGTGTTTAATACAGAAACCGTAAAGATATATAAGATTTCTAAATAGGATTGCTGTAGGGGCGGGTTTTAAACCCGCCCTACATAAAATTATTGCAGAATTATATGCCTAAATTAAGCGTAATTATTCCTGTTTTCAACGAAGCAGGCACGATCCGCGCGGTCATTGATAAGGTGCAGGCCGTAGATATTGATAAAGAGGTCATTATTGTTGACGACGGCTCAAGCGATGACACCTATAGGGTCCTAAGGGACCTCCGCTATAATAATTTGAAGCTGATACACCACACCAAGAACCGCGGCAAGGGTGCGGCGGTTTCCACCGGATTATCCCAGGCAGCCGGGGAATATATGATCATCCAGGACGCGGACCTTGAGTATGAGCCCGCGGATTATCCGTTACTGATGTCTGTGTTGAATTCGGGGCAGGCGGATATGGCGCTGGGCGCTCGCTTTACCAAACAATATCACGGAGCACTCGTGCCGCGGCTGGGCAATAGGTTCCTGACAGCGCTCTTAAATTTACTTTTTGGTGTTAAGCTAAACGATTGTTTTACCTGTTATAAGATGTTTAAGGCGCAGGCGGCCAGGGATTTTAATCTCAAGGCGCGCAGTTTTGACATTGAAATAGAAATGCTGGCCAAGGCGATTAAGGCCGGCCTCAAGATCATAGAAGTGCCTGTGTCCTATGTGCCGCGCAATTATTCGCAGGGGAAAAAGATCAGGATAAAGGACGGAATAAGAGCGATATTCAGTATCATTAAATACAGGATCAGCCCATAAAATCCGTCGTTCGTCGTTCGTATATCGTATATCGTAAAAGATTTTACGAATGACGAAATACGATATACGAAATACCAGAGAATTATTCATGAAAAAAACCGTTCATTTTTTAGAATCCGCGATTACCGTTCTATTGGCGTTGATACCGTTCTCTATGAGCATTGCCCCGGCCCCGATGAATGTGTTTATGGGGCTGTTGATCTTCTGTTTCCTTGTTAAACGGATATTAAAAAAGGAACCCATATTTTTTAAATCTCCGCTAAATATTCCGCTGCTGCTTTTTTTCCTTCTTACGTGCCTGTCGTTGGTTTATACCATAAATTTTAAAGATACATTCAGGGGCGGTGTGCTCAGGCTCTTACAGTATGTTTTTGTCTTTCTTGCGGCGGCCCAGGAAGTAAAAAATAAGCGGCAGTTACTATTGATATTATTCGGAGTTTGCGCCGGCCTTGCGTTGACTGCCGCAGATGAGATATGGCAGGTGGCCACGGGGCTGGATTTCATCCGCGGATACGCCACGATCATTAATCTCGGCCTGGTGCGCGCTACCGCCTCATTTAAGGATGCTAATACCTTGGGTATTTATCTTAGCGCCCTGGCACCATTGGTGCTGGGCCTGGCACTTTATTATCCCGACGCTCCGACCGATCCGGAAGGCGAGGGTCAGAGGTCGGGATTCCGCCCCGAAGAGGCAGGAAACAGAGCGGGGCTTCATAAAAAAGGGGCGAAAAAAGTAATATTCGTGTTGATCGGGCTCCTGGCTGTCTGCGGCATTGTTTTGACTTATTCCCGGCCGACGCTCCTGGCGCTTTATGTAGCTTTATTCTTTATGGCTGTTGTCCGTAAAGACAAGGTTATGGTCTGGGTATTGGTGATCGGGACACTTTTGGCGCCGTTTATCCTTCCGTCGTCAATAAAAAATTGGGCAAAGCAGGTTAATTACAACCCAATGCGCTTTATGTGCAATGACGACCGCATCGCGGTTTACCAGCATTCCCTGCAGATGATCCAGGACCGCCCTGTTTTAGGCCGTGGCGCCAATACTTTTATGAAAAACTTTAAAAATTATAATAATCCGCCGCACTACAGGGACGTGGCGGTCATTGATTATATTTACGCGCATAATATTTACCTGCATATGGCAGGGGAGCTGGGGCTTTTGGGCCTTGGGATATTCATCTGGTTTATCGTGGCCTTGTTTGCCTCTGCCAAAAGAATATATGCCCGGTTCAAGGATGATTATTTAAAAGTCGTTTTAATGTCGCTTTCCGCCTGCCTATTAGCGTTTCTGGTTAACGGCCTCACTGAAAGCAGCCTTTATTACGCTCGCGTTGCTATGATCTTTTGGTACCTGGCCGGATTGACCCTGGCGCTGGGGAATATCAATAATGCCGATAAACCCTGAAAACATAAAACACATACTCGTTGTGCGTAATGACCGTTTCGGGGAATTCTTGCTGAATATCCCGGCGCTGCGGGCATTGAAAGAGACTTTCCCCAGCGCAAAAATAACCGCGGTGGTTGACCCTTATGTCGCTGAACTTGCCGGACGCGTTTCTTTTATAGACGAGATCATTGCCTGGGGCAGGGGAGGACATTCTATTTGGGCCAAACTGCGCCTCGCGGGGTTATTAAGGAAAAAGAAATACGCTATCGCGGCGATGTTGAACCCTTCCAAAGAATTCAATATTATCACCACTCTGGCCGGCATACCCGTGAGGGCCGGCTACAACCGTAAGTGCGGTTTTTTGCTCACTCATAAGCTCGCGGACGCCAAACACCTCGGCTTAAAGCATGAAGTAGAATATAATCTGGAGTTGGTAGGCCTGCTGGGGGCAGCAACCGGCAATTTAGGGCTGTCATTATCAATAGAAAGTGGTATAATTAATAATTTCCTGGCCGAATTTAAGGTCAGGGATGAGGAAAGGCTGGTTGCAATGCACCCCTGGACCAGCGATCCGGTTAAGGATTGGCCGCATTTTCGGCAATTAGCAACGCTTCTTGCCTCTGGGCCCGGTATCAGGTTGGTTATTGTCGGAGCAAACAAGGCAGGCGCTGATGCCGACGGCTTTGCAGGATTAGGTGAGCATGTCATAAATCTGACCGGCCGGACTTCACTTGTGCAGTTAGCCGCATTTCTGGCCAGGTGCCGCTTGTTGGTCTCTTGCGACAGCGGCCCGATGCATTTGAGCTGCTGTGTGGGTACACCTGTGGTGGCGTTATTCAGCAGCAGCTCACCCGGAAAGTCGGCCCGAAGATGGGGGCCGTGGGGCGAGAGTAATACGGTCATAGCCAAACCCCGGCTAAGTGATATCAGCGTAGAAGAAGTCCTGGACAAGGTAAGGGAAAAGCTACGATGAGATTCTTAATCATTAATCCTTTTGGCATCGGTGACGTGCTTTTTACCACGCCGGTTATCCGCTCGATCAAGGCCCATGACTCAACGGCCTATATCGGTTACTGGTGCAATGAAAGGGTCCGCGACGTCCTTAAGGATAATCCCGGGATAGACAAGATCTTCGCTCTATCGCGCGGGGACATAAAAAAGATCTCTCAGCGTTCAAAAATAGAGGGCTTGCGCAAGAGCCTGGGTTTGTTCTTTAGCATAAAGAAAGAGAAGTTTGATCTTTGCCTTGATTATTCCCTGGATAACCGCTATGGTTTAATTGCCAAACTTGCCGGCATTAAAAGGCGCGTGGGTTTTGATTATAAGAAACGCGGCATGTTTCTGACTGACAAGATGCCTTTATCCGGCTACAACGATAAGCACGTGGCGGAATATTATTTTGATCTGTTGAAGCCTTTGGGGATCGGTCCTGTTGCGGGTGATCTGGAGCTGTCTGTTAAGGATGCCACTGCCATAAAAGCGAAAAATATTTTTTCGCGCTATAATATAGGCCACAAAGGGCCGGTTATAGGGATATTAGCCGCGGGCGGTGCCAGCTGGGGCAAGGACGCCCGGCTCAAGCATTGGCCGGCAATAAAATTTACCCGTCTGATCGATGAAATAAGCGAGAAATTCGGCGCTTTGACCATTCTTTTGGGTGATGCGTTGGAGAGGCCGGTTGCCGAAGCCGTGGCGATGTCGGCTAAACATAAGTCAGTTGACCTGGTGGGAAAGATGACCCTGGAAGAGTTGATCGGGGCCATAAATGGCCTCGATCTTTTGGTTACTAACGACGGCGGAGCCTTGCATATTGCCGCGGCCCTGGGGGTCAAGACGGTTTCCATCTTTGGCCCGACTGACGCTCGTGTGTATGGCCCGTATCCGCCTGACCCCAAGAGGCATATTGTATTAAAGAGTGGCGCGCCTTGCAGCCCATGTTACCGTAATTTCCGTTATCCGCCTTGCCAGAAAAACATTTGCCTTGAAGAAATCGGCGTTAACGAAGTTATGGAGGCGGTAGGTACGTTATTATCCAGTCCGTCGTAGGGGCGGGTTTTAAACCCGCCCCTACAGAATGTCTTGAATGATGCAGGAATACTAGAGGAGACAATGAAAAAAATACCTATATTGGACCTGAAAGCGCAGATCCGGCCCATTCGCGCCGAGATCGACGCGGCAATTAAAGAGGTCATTGATAACACGGCTTTTATCCTCGGCGGAAAAGTCAGCGAATTTGAGGACGCGGTAATAAAATACACCGGCGCCAAATACGCTGTCGCCTGCTCCAACGGCACCGACGCCATAAGCCTGGCTTTATCGGCGCTGGGCATCGGAGCGTCGGATGGCGTTGTCTGCCCGTCATTTACTTTTTATGCCACAGCCGGTTCAATAGCAGCGCTGGGAGCTATTCCGGTTTTCGCGGATATTGATCCGCATACTTATACTATTTCTGTTTCTAGCGTTGAACAGGCGCTAAAGCAAAAAAATGGCCCAAAGATAAAAGCGATCATGCCGGTGCATCTTTACGGCCAGTGCGCGGATATGGAACCTATTTTGAAGATCGCCCGGGAAAATCAGCTCAAGGTTATAGAAGACAATGCCCAGGCCTTTGGCGCGGAGTACCTGCCTGCCGGACAGGCAGGTAAGGGCAAGAAATCCGGCACCATCGCTGACTGCGGTTCAATTAGTTTTTTCCCGGGCAAAAACCTCGGCGCCTTCGGGGACGCGGGGATGGTGTTGGCCAACGATAAAGCAGTTGCCGACGCGCTCTGTCTCTTAAGGAACCAGGGGAATAAAGAGAAATATCACCATCTTGTCATCGGCCACAATAACCGCATGGATACGCTCCAGGCCGCGGTCTTAAATGTAAAATTAAAATACCTTGATGCCTGGAACAATAAAAGACAGCAAAATGCCGCTTATTATAATCAAGGCTTGAAAGGGCTGCCTATTAAAACCCCGCTTGTAGCAGGATATTCCACGCACATCTATCACCAATATGTTTTGCGCCTGGACCGCCCCAGCGCGGGGCTTATCGAACATTTGATCAATAAAGGCATAGACGCGCGTGTCTATTATCCTCTGCCGCTGCATCTTCAGCCGTGTTTTAAGTACCTGGGTTATAAGGCAGGGGATTTTCCGGAATCAGTTAAGGCGAGCCACGAGACTCTGGCAATACCAGTGTATCCCGAGTTGAGCAAAGAGGACATGGATTATATTATCGGCGCGATCAAGGAATATCTTATGTAGGGGCGGGTTTCAAACCCGCCCCTACAGGAATGTTATTGTAGGGACAGGTTTGAAACCTGTCCCTACAGGACGGAACGGAGATTGCTTATAATGAACGCTATATCAGTCGTTATCTTAACGAAAAATGAGGAAAGTTGCATAGCAGAGTCTTTGGAATCTCTCAAGGGCTGGGCGGATGAAGTGGTCGTGGTCGATGACTTAAGCAGCGACCGCACCGTAGAGATCGTTAAAATTTATACGGATAAAGTTTTCATTAAAAAAATGGATGTGGAAGGCAGTCACAGGAATTGGGCCTATGCCCAGGCAAAAAATGACTGGGTCCTAAGCCTGGACGCGGATGAACAGGTAACTGAGGAATTGAAAAAGGAGATCCCCGCTGCCATTGCTGCCGGAGGTTATGCTGCTTATTCGATCCCCTTGCGTAATTTTATAGGCGGTTATTGGGTAAAACACGGCGGATGGTATCCGGCTTCCAAGGTGAGGTTATTCAGGAAAGATAAGTTTAAATATGAGGAAGTGGAGGTCCACCCCAGGGTCTTTATCGAAGGCGTTTGCGGACACCTTAAATGTGACATCGTGCATAAAGGTTATCCTGATATCGAACATTTCTTAGGCAGCGTTAACCGTCAATCCACTTTAGAGGCGCGCAAGTGGATCAATACCGGCCGCAGAATGTCTCTTGGCCGCGCCATCTGGCGCATAGGGGACCGTTTTATGCGCAGGTATTTGCGCAAGAAGGCGTATAAGGATGGTTTATACGGTTTTGTCATTGCTTATTTTGACAGTTTATATCAGTTGTTGAGTTATGTTAAATACAGGGAAATGAAGAAAAAAATAAATCGGTAACGGTTACGGCAACGAAGCCCGTATCGTCATCCGTCTTCCGTATACCGTCGTCCGTCGATCGGCATTCGCAACATATTTAACGAAATACGGACGACGAAAGACGAACGACGAAATACGAAACGGGCATCGTAACCGTAACCGAATAACGTAACCTGGAAATAGAAGTATTCATATTTGAAAGGAGAGACATATGAGGATTCTTATTACCGGCGGGGCGGGGCTTGTGGGCAGCCACTGCGCGGAATTTTTCGCCAAAGATCAAAAAAATAAAGTTATTGTGCTGGATAACCTGATGCGTTCGCAGATATTCGGTTATGACAAGCAATCGGTAGAGTTTAACTGGAATTTTCTCGGCGGATTCAAGAATATCGAACGCGTTAAAGGCGATATCCGTAATGATAAAGATGTAGAGACGGCCATCGGCAAGGGCGTAGACGTTGTTATCCACACCGCCGGACAGCCGGGTGTACCGTCCAGCGTGCGTATGCCCAAAGAAGACTTTAGTATCAATGCTTTCGGCACGCTTAATGTGCTGGAAGCGGCGCGTAAAACAAACAAGGATACGATCATCGTCTATTGTTCCACTAATAAAGTTTTTGGCGAGAACGTGGATCAGATCCCGCTGAAGGAATTGGAAAAAAGATATACCTTTGACGGCGTCAAAGGCGTGACTGAAGCGATGTCCACGGATCTTACGGGACACACGCCTTACGGAGTTTCCAAGCTGGTCGGGGATCTCTATGTGCAGGAATACAGCCATATTTATAAAATGAAGACCGGGGTGTTCCGTATGTCCTGCACCTACGGCACGCGCCAGTTCGGTTTTGAGGACCAAGGCTGGGTGGCCTGGTTTATTATCGCAGCCCTTTTTAACAAGCCGATTACTATCTACGGCAACGGCAAACAGGTGCGCGATATGCTTTATGCCGACGACCTTGTCGATGCCTTTAACCGGTTCATTAACTCTGACCTTGAGCGGGGATTGTTTAATATCGGTGGGGGACAAGAGAACACTATTTCGCTTCTGGAGTTTTTGGATGAATTGGAAATTATCACCGGCAAACGGCCCAAGACCACCTTTGCCGACTGGCGGCCGTCCGATCAGAAAGTCTATATTACCGATACCACCAAACTGCAAAAAGCTTTGGGCTGGAAGATCCAGACTCCGGTCAAAGACGGTATCCGGAAGCTGGCTGAATGGGTAAAAACCAATGCGGAATATTTTAAATAAAAATTGTAGGGACAGGTTTGCCCGCCTGCCGGCAGGCAGGAAACCTGTCCCTACAGATGCGTATTGCATTTGTAGGGGCGGGTTTAAAACCCGCCCCTACAGTGAATATGCGAAATGTTTCTTAGGGACAGCATATTATGCTGTCCCTACATTACGGATATGAGAGCAGTTTTTCTAGATCGTGACGGAGTGATCAATCAGTATCCCGGCGATGCTGATTACGTAAAGAGCCTGGCGGAATTCCATTTTCTGCCCGGGGCAAAAAGCGCTTTGAAGCGCCTGATCGAGGCGGGATTCAGGCTTTTTATTATTTCCAACCAGGCCGGCGTCTCAAAAGGTGTTTATCCAAAAGAGCAGTTGGATCTTATTACCGCCAATATGCTTGAAGAATTGAAAATCGGCGGAGTTGAAATCACCGGTGTGCATTATTGCATCCACCGTCTGGAAGATAACTGCCTGTGTCGTAAGCCCAAGGCCGGATTGATCGAGAATGCCGTAAGAGACGCGGCAGGGCTTGGGGAGAAAATAGACCTGGCGCGGAGTTTCTTTATAGGTGACACCACTAAAGACGTCGAAGCCGGCCGGGCCGCCGGTGTAACCACGATCATGGTCTTCTCGGGAAAAGAAAAAGCGCAGAATAAAAATAATTGGCCGGTCCAGCCGGATCTAACCGCAACTGACCTATCCGCAGCCGTTGATATTATTCTTGCAGGGACAGCATAATATGTGCCGAATGAATGTAGGGACAGGTTTCAAACCTGTCCCTACAAAACCGGTGTAATTTTACCTGTAGGGGCGGGTTTTAAACCCGCCCCTACAGAATGAAGCTCCGCGGGCTTCAAGCCCGCGGTTTCTTGAAGCGAAATACTTGAGCGGCCATTATCCACCCTTGCCCAAAAAGGCAAGGTTTTTGGCCGCGAAAGTATAACTTAAGGATGAATGGATGAAAAAAGTGATCGTCGCCTATGCCTCAGCCGGGGCAGGCCATTTTAAGGCTGCCGAGGCGATATGCGATTTTTTGAAAAATGAGCGTCCGGACTTGGAGCCGGCCCTGATCGATATCCTGGACAAGACCAACCCGCTGTTCAAGTTGACTTATGTGCGCGGGTACCACTTAATGATCAATCACATGGTCTTGATCTGGAAGTGGTTGTTCTGGGTTACCTCTGTATGGAGCTTGCGGCCGATTACCAGGCGCGCCGTAACTCTTGCCAACAGCCTCAACGTCATCAAATTCGAGCATTTTCTGATTAAGGAGCAACCCGACTATATTGTTTCCACGCATTTTCTGACCAGCGAGATTGCCGCTCACCTTAAGAAAAAAGGAAAAATCGGCTCGAAGGTGATCACCGTGATCACCGATTTCGGGGTGCATCCATTCAGGATCTCCGGCGGGGTTGACTTTTATGGTGTGGCCTCGGATTACACCAGCGAGAAGCTTTCCGATGCCGGAGTTGAAAAAGAACGCATTAAAGTTTTTGGCATACCGGTGAGCCGGAAATTCCTGCAGGTATTTGACAGGGCAACCTTGTTTAAAAAATTGGGCTTGGACCCGGATAAATTTACCGTGCTTATCATCACCGGGTCTTTTGGCATCGGGCCGATAGAAGAAATAACCGTGCTATTGTCCGGCGTATGCCAGACTATTGTGGTCTGCGCCAGGAATACAGATTTATTTCGCAGATTAAAAGAAAAAAAATATCCTGATTGTCTAGTCGTCGGGTTTGCCGATAATATTGAGGAATTAATGGCGGCAAGCGAGGCCATCATCACTAAGCCCGGAGGCATGAGTACTTCCGAGAGCCTGATCATGGGCCTGGTGCCGATTTTTATCTCGCCTATACCGGGGCAGGAAATGGAAAACATCAAAGCATTAGAAAGTTTCGGCATAGGTTTTTATCCCAGGGATATTTCTGTGATCAAAGAGTTGATAATTGACTTGAAGGACCACCCCGAAAAATTGAAAGCAATGAGGGAGAATATCAGCTTGATCAGAAAACCCGATGCCCTAAGCGATATCAGTAATGTCATACGTTAAGGTAGTAGTCGGCCTGCCCTTAGACGGGCCGTTTGATTATCTTGTTCCCGCGGAGTTTGTAGGATTAATTACTCCCGGCTGCCGCCTGCAGGTAAGTTTCGGGCCGAGAAAGATCATCGCTTACGCGGTCGCGTTATCTAAAGATTCACCGGTGTTGAAGTGCAAGCCGGTTTTGAAAGTGATTGACAGTACCCCGGTGCTCAACAGCGCCATGCTGGCGTTGACTAAGCAGCTGGCAGAACACTATTGCTGTTCCTGGGGCCAGGCGATCGAGGCGGCCTTGCCTCAAGAATTAAGATCCGGCAAGGTTATCCCCGAGGCGGCTTCACCGGTTCTGCCGGGTGAGCCAGGCCGCAATGATGCTTTTTTGGTCCATGCCGGAGACGATCTTTCAAAGTGGGAAAAATACCTGGACTATATCAAAGAGGCGCTTAAGGATAATGCTTCTGTAATAGTCCTCTTGGCAGGCATTGGCCAGGTGATGAAGGCACGGGGTTTTATCCAAGCCAACCTCGGATTTGAACCGGAGCTGTTATTCAGGAAAGACCGCGGCCAACTGGCGGCATGGCTAAGGGTACGCGAGGGCAAGGCAAAGGTCATTTTGGGTACGCGGTCGGCGGTATTTGCCCCGGCTGTATCGCTTGGCTTGATCATAGTTGACGAAGAACAGGACCCGGCCTATAAACAGGAACAGGTGCCGCATTATCATGCCCGGGACGCAGCCCTGATGCGCGGCAGTATAGAGAAGGCCAGGGTGGCCTTAGGCAGCCTGACTCCGTCGCTGGAAAGTTTTTACCTGGCCAAATCTGACAAGATAAAATATATATTAGTTCCCGGCCGGAAAAATTTTCCTGAAATAAAGGTCCTCAATACCACGCCAGTTTTTTTTAAAAAGGGCCAGACAAAACCTTTGTTTTCCAAGTATCTTCAGGATTGCGTTTATACGGCACTTGAGGCAAAGAAGCGCGTGTTGTTATTTTTAAATCGCAGGGGGTTTGCCACTTATGCCGCATGTCACAATTGCGGCGTAGCGCTCAAATGCCCGCGTTGTAATATCAGCCTGGTATATCACTCCAAGGAAAATATTTTAGGCTGTCACCACTGTAATTTTAAGTTGGTTCCGCCGCGCATCTGCCCGAGCTGTAACTCCGGATATATCAAATATTCCGGCTCCGGCACGCAAAAATTAGAAAATGCTTTAGCCGGCGTGTTTCCCGCGGCAAAGATAGTTGATATTGATGATAAGGCAGTAGTCGATCTTGCGGCCGGCGATATATACGTCGCAACCAGTTCCGTATTCAAGGAGGCGGATACGTCATTCGCGCTGGCCGGCGTCCTAATGATCGACAATTCGCTTAACCGCGTTGACTTGCGCTCCGCGGAAAAGGTGTATGGGTTATTGATCAATCTCGCAAGGCTCACCGGTGAGAGGCTGGTGATTGAAACCGGCTTTCCCGGGCATCATGCTATAAAAGCGCTAGAGGCGCAGGATGCAAACATTTTTTACGATGAAGAGTTGAAGCAGAGGCGGCAGTTGGGATTTCCGCCTTTTCGGCATTTGATCCTTTTAAAAGTTCGCGGCAAAGATTCTGACAAAGCGCGGTCCGCGGCAGAGGAGCTTTTTAACGAGTTAAACCGCGAAAAGAAAAGCGGATTGCTTGTTATGTCGCTTAGCCCGGGGCTGCCGCCGAAATTAAGGGATTATTACTATTGGCAGATATTGATCGGTGCCGGCTCCCTTAAGAGGGCCAACGCCTTCTTGAAAAATAGTTTAAAAACCAGCCGTCATTCGGGTATAATAGTGACGGTGGATGTGGACCCGGTGTAAAGCGGGGCCGGGATTACGTTATTCGGTTACGATACCCGTTTCGTATTTCGTCGTTCGTCGTTCGTCGTCCGTACCGCGTAGTTTAACGATATACGAAATACGAACGACGCCTGCCTGCCGGCAGGCAGGGAAGACGAATACCGATACGGGCTTCGTTGCCGTAACCATTACCGTTAATTTTGTTATGGACATCGTATTCTTTGGAAG
>JAUYEC010000081.1 GCA_030691585.1 Candidatus Omnitrophota bacterium | reverse complement strand
GGGCGGGCATGGCATCAGGGGCGGCATCAATGATCTCGTAAATTTTTTTCTTGTCTAACGATTGGACGGCTCTGACCGCCTGCTCCTTGGTCATACCCGGAGTGACACCGTATTTTTCTCTCATGAAACCCGACATCTCGCGGATAGCGTTGCATACATTAGTACTTCTCTTCCTGAACTTCTCTTCATCCATACGCTCGATCTTAGCGATATTTTCTCTTTTTATTTTTTCGATATCGGCTGTAGCGGTAAAGGCCCTGGCCAGGTTTTTAAGGACCGCGGAAATTATTTTTTCGTCAACGGCCGGCTCGATTGCGGCATGCAGATAATACGGGAATAATAAACCCGCCAGCAACGCTAAAATGAGTATCCTCTTTAGATGAGGTTTCCTAAAGCTCATACAGTTCCTTCTTGATTTCGTTGTAGTCAGAGGTATCAATTGAGCTGTAGATCTCCTGGGCCTGCCGGAAATATTCCCTGGCCTTATTCTTCTTACGCGCCTTTTTGTAGAGCCGGGCCAGGTTACGCGAAGCGCTCGCCAACTCCGGCAGCGCGTTAATTTTTTGCGACGTAGCTATGGCCAGCTGGAAATATTCTTCGGCTTTCTTTAAATCATCCATTTCCATGGCCAACTCGCCAAGCATATCATAATCGCTGGCCAGGCTCCAGATATTTCCCTTCATCCGGTCAATATCCAGCCCCTTAAGATAGAAATCCATGGCCTTGTGATACTCTTTTTCAAAGCTGTAAATCTCCCCCACGTTAAAATAATAATCGCTTAATTCATGGATCAGCTTCAGCTCGGTAAACAACACCAGGCTCTTGTCATAAAACTCCTTTGCCATGGTAAAATCGCGCTTATTGGCAAACAAGAGCCCCAGGTTAAAATAATCGCAAGCCAGATTATACTTCTGCTTATAGGACTTCGGCCGCCAGCGGTCGATCTCAGCGCTCTTTGTCAAAAGCTCCAGCGCCACGTCATAATCTTTTTTATCCATGTGCCAGACCGCCAGTTTTCCCAGCACGTCCGCTTCATTGAGCTTATCGCTGTTTTCCCTGCAGAGGACAAGCGCCTTATTATAAAAATCAAAGGCCTTGGGAAAATCGCCCTGCAGGTGATAACACCAGCCGAGACCAATATAAGCGGCAAAGAGATTTGACTTATCACTTTTCTTCTCACTGTAACGGGCGTAATCAAAATAATATTTTAACGCTTTTTCTTTGTCGCCTAATCTACGGTAGGTATCGGCAAGCAAAGGGTATACCGCCAGATACAGCGGGTCCATTTCTATGACGCGGTTGGCGAGCAAGATCACCTGCTCGTTTTTACCTGTTAAAAACATCGAATGTGCCTTGCCGTATAAATAATAGACGCTGGGATTGACGCTGGGCAGCCACAAATACAGGAACAAAAAAACCGCGGTGGCGGCCATTGCGACAGATAAACCAACCAGGGACTTTTTATAAAATACCCTGTGCTTTTTGATCTTGGTTCTGGGCGAAATTGCGCTCCTGAAGAGCGCGAAATTAGGGTCACCGTAAAGAAGATAACCTGCCCAGGCAATATTCTGGATCCCGTATTCCTTGATCAGCTTGAGACGGCCCTGCCGCAGGCACTCACCGGTGGATTTACCCGTGATCAACTGTGAATAAAATTCCCTGGCAAACACATGGCTGACCGGGTCTTCTATCCTGCGCGTCGTACCGATATAATGCCTGACACCGGAAAATAAAAAGGCGCAAGAGAGGCTGGAGTTTATCGCCTGATAATCCTGGTTAACCGGGCTTGCGGCAGAATGGCAGGCATTGGAAAAAACTAAAGACGGAAAAGAAAAACTGGCGCCCATAACCATGATGTCTCCGGTAGAGAGCCTTCCGTCGGAAAGGACCCAACCGCCTGCCTGCGTATCCTCCGGAGCGTACTCGCAGTGGCCGGCAAAATGCACGATATCGTAATCGCGGATGTTCTTTAAAACATAGAGCCTGTCAATGCTGGTGGATTTAAATTCAATGCGCACGTTGGGACACCTGCGATCAAACTGGTTCTTTATATTGACACCCTCAAGATAAGCGGACTTCAGGTCATCAGTGGGATTTGCCAGGATCAGCATCTTTAAGGCAGGCGCCGGGCTGCGAAAATCCATGGCAGGCGCCTCTTTTTTTGTGCGCACGGTCCTGCCCAGGTTAAAATTCAGGCACAAAAAATTAGTCCCGTCACAAAGCAGTTCCCAGGGGATATGCGTCAGTTCTTCGTCTAAGGAAAGGATAAGGCCGGTAAGCTGGGATGATTTTAATTTTAAACTGACCTGGCGGGTCAAGAGCTGGCCCCAGAGCAATTGCCCGGCTTTCATCAACGCTTTCACCGGATCCGCTTGGGACTCCTGCGGCTTACGCGCGCAGTTTAATACCGAAGAAATTTCCTCGCAGAGCTCGTTAATTTCCGTAAACGATACCGGCCGCAAGCTATAATGCCTAAGCGTTGACGATACCGCCTCCTGCTCAAAGAGGCTCATGGAAAGGCCGTTATCGCGCGATACTATTTCCAGAACTAAACCCTTGTTATCAGGCATAGTCACCTATATTATCATTGTAGGGGCGGGTTT
>JAUYEC010000078.1 GCA_030691585.1 Candidatus Omnitrophota bacterium | reverse complement strand
TCTAACTTATATTCTACCGGGTCCTCAATAGTGATAATATTTTTAGTGGGGCTCTTTATTTCATTTAAGATCGCGTATAATGTGGTGGTCTTGCCGCTGCCGGTGGGGCCGGTCAAGAACACCAACCCATAAGGCGCATTGATGGCCTTGCGGATTTGCTCAAGCTGGCCGGGTTCAAAGCCCATCTGGTTCAAGTCCAAAACTACCTGGCTCCTGTCTAAGAGCCTTAGGACCACTTTCTCCCCGTATATCGTCGGAACTGTGGAAACCCGGATATCTATGGGCCGCTGGTCGATCTTAACCATTAATGCTCCGTCCTGAGGAAGCCGTTTTTCCGCGATATCCAATTTTGACAATATTTTAATACGCGAGATTATCGCTTCGTGCAGGTGCCTGGCAGGCGGAGGGATTTCAAACAGCTTACCGTCAATGCGGTAACGTAAGGACAGGCGCTCCTTAAAGGGCTCGATGTGGATATCCGAGGCGCGCTCGTCAATGGCTTGTCTAATGATCAAATCCACTAATTTGACTACCGGCGCTTCTTCAGCGCGCGCGATCAATTTGTCCAGGCTTAATTCCTGGTCCATAACCTCATCGCCCAATGCCCCTTCACTCGGAATTATGGAGTAGCTTTCTTCCACCGCTTCGTTGAACATCGCGGATTTGCCGTAAAAATCCATGATCGACTTGTTGATATCTGTCTTGGTGGCAAGGACGGGATTGATCTCGCAATTGGTCATTTTCCTGAGGTTATCAATAAGGATAAGGTCCAGGGGGTCGGCCATGGCCACGGTTAATGACCTGAGTGTGCGCGATAGTGGAATGAGGGTATTTTTATAGGCGAATTCCTGGGGGATGAGCCGTTCGAGGCCCTGGTCGGGTGCGGGTTTAAGGCTGACCGTTCCGGAAGAGAAATACGGGATGCTTAACTGTTTGTCCAGGGCGGCGACTATCTGTTCTTCCTTGACAAAACCGAGCCTGACTAATATTTCACCTAAGCGCCCGCCTTCCTGGCGCTGGATACTGATGGCCTGCTCCAATTGCCGTTCCTTGATGAATCCTTCTTTGAGCAGGATCTCACCTAATCTGACGTTGCTTTCTTTAGGCGCGGGCATTATTTATTTATTCTTTTTTTCAAAATTCCTTAATGCGGAATTCAAAAGTGCTTCGCGGTTATTGCCCGAAGAAGCGCCCTGTTCTCTTTCCGGTAGGACCACTTTTCTTTTCTGGGCAAGCATAATGCTTGTATCTTTTATGATATGCGGCGTTATAAAAACCAGCAGTTCGCGGTCCCGGTCCCTGTCTTTGTAGCGGTACTCAAAGAATACTTTTCCTAAAACCGGAATCTTGCTTAGATACGGGACCCTGTATATGGTCTCGGACCGGTCGCGGCGGATCAATCCGCCGATGATCACGGTATCGCCGTCTTTAATACGCACGGATGTCTTAGTGGAACGTTCTTCCGGATCCTTGTATGAAGTGTTAAAGGTGCTGGTGGTGGCATCCCGGACCCTGGGATAAATAAACATCGTGATATCGGAATTCTCAACATTGATCTGGGGTGTCACCCGCAGGCGCACGCCGGTCTCGACTCTTTCCGCCGCGGTGGTCTGGGTGGTCAGGGATCCGCCGCTGGATTGCTGTTGTATGGTTCCTATGGCTTCCTGGGTCGCGATCATGATCTCGGCAGTCTCATTATTTAATGTCAGAACACGGGGCCTGGCCAGGATGCGGGTATCGGACTGCGTCCTCAGGTAATTAAAGACCCATTTCAGGTTGTTGGGGAAATTAATTTCGCCGGCATTGTATTTGGCACTTGTGCCGCCGACTATAGCAGCATTGGTAACTTTACTTACGATCTTACCGGCCAAACCACTGCCGCCCATGGGAAAACTGGTCATACGCGCGGCGCTGATCACCTGCATGGAAAACGCGCCGGCAGAGCTCCAGTCCATACCCAGCTTATCTACCAGGTTCTTGCTGACGTCTAACATCTCAACTTCCAGCATCACCTGGGGCACTGCGATGTCCAGCGATTCGATAACCTTAACGATGACTTCCATGCGCCCCGGCGTATCTGTTACGATCAGGCTGTTGGTGCGGAAATCTTCGATCACCGAGCCGACATACGAAAGCAGTTTTTTCACTGCCTTGGTAATGCCCGAAGCCTCCGTTTCGCCGCTGCTGGTGGTTGAGCTTGAAGATGAACTCGAGCCTGTTCCGGACGTGCTGGACGATCCGTTTAAACTGCTATCTACCATCTCGGTATCTATTTCAGTCCTCAATTTTCCGCTTTCAACCGTAGCATGTTTAAGATAGAAAACCCGGGTTACCGTCTCTATTCCGACCTTTCCCCAGTCTTTAACGATGAATATGTTTGAGCCTTTATCCAATTCATAAGAAAGATTGTTGGCCTTGAATATTTTGTCCATTGCCTGCGCCAGCGGCACCTTATCCATATAAAGGGTGATCTTCCTGTCCTGGACCGCTTCCGATGCCACAAAATTAAGCCCGGACTGCATGGAGAACACCTTCATAATGTCATTGAGGCCGGCATTCTGAAAATCCATGGAGACCTCAGGCTCAGCCTCATTGGGGAAAGGAGCCTGAAAATCCGCGGTCAGTTCCGCTAAATTAAGGCAGATTGACATGACAAAAATAAATACCGCTACGGGGAAATTTTTTTTCATAATGGACCTCCTGCTATATTAAGAAACCGGCCTGGATAAATAAGCCCAACAACTGCCTGCTTAGTATTTTTCCGTTGAAACTCCACTTGCCGATGGCGGCCCTAATTTATACTCTTTATCGTCCATCATCAAGTTTATTCCGCTTTTCTCAATACTGATGACGCGGGCGCCCTCAAACATATCACCGGCTCTAATAACTTGATTGTTTACAATTGCCTGGGGCATGCCAGAACCCCAGATTATACCCTGCACTTCCAAGGTCTTAAGTTTATTGGCAAAATCCTCTTTGACCTCCTGCTGGGCCGGCGCCTCCTGTTTCTCCGGCAAGTAATCTAAAAAAGGGTCTCTCAATCCTTCGGACTGGTACTCAAGCACGGGCCTTGATATCAACTCCGGCGGGGCAGCCTGTTTCCTGTCCACACTGCCTGCCTCAATCAAATTACTCACCTGTTCTGCTTTGGTCATTTGGGCAAAAGACGGCTTGCCGGCGCCTGAAACAAGGCTAAAGAACAGAAATGCTGTTAATGCCGCTATTTTAACGGCTTGATCGGCCATATTTATTTTTTCACGAAAATAGTGTAAATTTCCAAGTCAGCGCTGACCTTTGATTTATCATCATCGAAGCCTTTGCCTGCCGGCTTTATGGAAAGCGATTTGACGATATAAACATCGGGATGGCTTTCTATTTTAGCGATAAATTTGCCCAGGGTATGGTAATCGCGCACCCTTAAGCCCACGGAAACCGGATATTTCATATATACGGGCAGATTCTCCTCGGAACCGGGCCTGATGGAGTTGATCTCGACCGCTGAATCCGCCGCCAGAGTGCCGATGGTCCCGATGACCGACGAAGCATCTTTCTTGTCCAGGTATTGCTTGTATCCGGTGAATTTCTTATCCGAGCGGCTGATCTCGGCGATGATCGTATTCTTCTGCAGCTCCACGCCTTTCTTGTTGTTTATAACCTCTATGCTGTTTTGCTGGCCTTCATATATCTTGTAAGAAATAAACAGGGCCGCCACGATCACCAGGATATTGATGATGGCGTTCTTGTACCTGGAAATGATTTCAGAAATTGCTTTGATATCGATATTTTTGCTATCCATAGTCTTATCCGGATCCCCGGCAGGCGACGGTCCAATTAAGCACGGCAACTTCGGCCTGCCTGCCCTGGGTTGCCGATTCAATATTTATCTCTTTAAATATTTTAGAGAAATCCGGGTCCTTTTTTAAATTTGTAACCAGCTCGTTCACCAGGCTCAGGTCCTTATCGTTATCGCCGGTATAGGCCTTGCCCTTGAGGGCCAATTCAACTCTGCCTTCATTTTTGACGAAATAGAGGTCATCCAACCATAAACCTTTGGACATAAGGCGGGGAATGATATCAAGCGCCTTAGTCAAGTAGAACTGCTTATTTATTACTTCATTAAGCACCCTGTTCTTTTTCTTATACTCTGTGTCAAGGCTCTGCAAGTCTTCTTCGGTAGGGTCAGCCGGGAGTGCCGCAAGCTGGGGCCGAGCTCGCACCACCTCATCCAACGCCCTCTGAAAAGACGCGACCCTGAATGCCCCCAGTGTAAAAGTAGCAGCACATATAACGATCCCTAAAACAATTACCCGGAAATCTATGTTCAATCCCGATACCAAAGCAGCCAGCTGCTGCTGGATGTCTATTTCGCCGGCCGCCCCCCCGGGACGCTCAACCTGGAGCCTCTTACCGAGGATATCTATCTTTAAATGGCCCCTGATCGCCTTTGCAAGGGAAGCGCCATAACTTTTTACGGGATACAGGCTAAAAGGTACGGCCTTTCCGAAAAATTTACCGGTATCCACAAACTTAATGGCCAGCCCCATCTCTTTAATAAACGCTTCTATTTCGGCGCGATTTTCCGGGTTACAGACAAAATACATCTGCTGGATCCTGGCTTCGGAAAATTTCCGCATATAATAATCCAGGGACACGCGGATCTCGGTCTTTAATTTTTCAAGGGCCATGCCGGGAGCAGCCGGTTCTTTTCCCTGGGCCAGCTCCTCCTGCGCCTGAGTCAAGAGAAAATCACGGCTAAAGAGCGGAAAACCGTTCTTTAACACGGTGAAATTGGCTTCGTCTTCACCTTGCAGGTCGGCGTTGGCCACGGCAATGATCCCTCTGTCTCCCAGGCCCGCTAATTTAAGGCATCTCAGGACGCTAAAGGCCGCGTATTCTATCGTGCTGATCTTGATATTTAACTGGCGGAGCAATGCTATATACTTATCCAGGCTCTCTTTCTTGATCCCGACGAATAAAACCAGGTTGACGTGGCTGTCCTTATTAAACTCTACCTGGTAATCCGAAACCATATCTTCAACTTTAAAAGGTATGTATTTCTTGACCTCAAAATTTATGGCGCTCCTTAACTCGGAGCGCGGCAGCATGGGCATCTCAAAAGCGCGGATGATCAGCTCTTTCCCGGACAGAGAAAGCATTGCCTCGCTGGGCTCGATCTTGTTCTTTCTAAACTCATCCTTGAAAAGAGCAACCAGCTGTATCAGCTTTGCCTCCGGAGAAACTTTACCTTCCGGGTCAATTCCCGCGGCAGGCACGGGGATCTGAACACTCTTAAGGAGCTTCTTACCCTGCGTCTCAACCAGGCTGATAATTTTGGGGCCGAAATAAATACCTAGTGAACTCATATCGCCTTTCTTGTAGAGCTAATTGTTTGGGTCCTTGATCAGGCGCCTTCTGCTCTTGAGCCATTCATCTATTTCTTTCCGGTCAAACCTCCAAACCCCTCCCACTTTGATCCCGGATATCTTGCGCTCATGCAGCCAGTTATATATCGTCTGCCTTTTTAATTTCAGGTAATCCGCCAGTTCATCAATATCAATAAGTTTTGCCATAGGCCATCCTGCAGTAATCATTTCCGTAGGGGCGGGTTTTAAACCCGCCCCTACATTGGCGACATTTAAAGTGTATCCAATAAAACATAATTCCTTATGTTTGTCAAGTGTTTTTTTATGTATTCTTACTTAAACTTACTTATATCATCACGGCTCGTCGGAAAAATTAGGTTACGGCAAGTGCGATAGAGTATAACGGAGTATAATAGACTTACTTATATTACTATAGGAGATGGTTACGTAAATGGCGGGGAAAAATTGTAGGGACAGCATAATATGCTGTCCCTACGAAATCTTTCGGCATCCACTGTAGGGGCGGGTTT
>JAUYEC010000013.1 GCA_030691585.1 Candidatus Omnitrophota bacterium | reverse complement strand
GAAGAAATGGTAAAATTTGAGATACGTGATCTAAATATATGGTTCGGCCAGGCGCATGCCATAAAGCAGCTGAATTTGGAGATACGCTCCAATGAGATCTTAAGCATCATCGGGCCGTCCAACAGCGGCAAGACGACTTTTCTGCGCACGCTCAACCGCCTAAGTGATCTAAACCGGAACTTTAAGATGACAGGAAGTGTTGAGTTGGACAGGCAAAATATCAGGAGTATTGATGTGGAGTTATTGCGCCGCAAGGTCGGTATGGTCTTTGCCCTGCCCCTGCCGCTTCCGTTATCCATATTTGATAATGTGGCCTACGGAGTGAAGATGTACGGAGAAAAAAGAAATAAAATATTGGAAGAAAAAGTCTTTGCAGCACTTTCGCAGGCTTATCTCTGGGATGAGGTAAAAGACAGGCTCGGAGAATCCGCCTTTAAATTATCCGGCGGACAGCAGCAGCGCCTCTGCATCGCGCGGACTTTAGCCGTAGAGCCGCAGGTGATCCTTTTTGACGAGCCCTGTTCCGGACTTGACCCTGTTTCTACGGCTAAAGTTGAGGATACTATGGTGGAACTGAAGAATAAATATACCATAGTGCTGGTGACCAATAACGTAAAACAGGCGGCCAGGGTGGGGGATAGGACGGCGTTTTTCTTAAACGGAGAACTTATTGAGATAGATATTACTGATAAGATCTTTACCGCGCCGCGCGATCCGCGCACGGACGGTTACATCAGCGGAAAATTCGGATAATGGAAAAAATCATCACAAAAAATCTGAACCTTTTCTACGGCGGCTTCCACGCCCTGAAAGGCATAAACTGCCATGTTAAGGCAGGCAGGATCACCGCGATCATCGGGCCGTCGGGGTGCGGGAAATCCACGCTGCTGCGGGTTTTTAACCGGATGAACGATCTGATCGAAGGCGTGCGCACAGAGGGCGAGGTACTTATTGACGGTGAAAATATACTTAACGGCAAGGCTGATCTGGTTGTTTTGCGTAAGAAAGTAGGTATGGTCTTCCAGAGGCCGAATCCTTTCCCGCTGTCTATTTATGAAAACATTATCTTTGGAGAAAAGATACACGGGGAAAAAATTAAACGGGACAAGTTGAATGATATTGTTGAAACGAGTCTTAAGAGCGTCCTGCTCTGGGATGAATTAAAGGACAGGCTCAATATCCCGGCCTTGAGATTATCATTGGAGCAGAGGCAGAGGTTGTGTATCGCCCGGCTCATCGCCATAAAACCCGAAGTACTGTTGATGGATGAACCCTGTTCCGCGCTCGACCCGCAGGCAACCCAGAGAATAGAAGAATTAATGCGTGAACTAAAGCATAACTATACTATAATAATAGTCACGCATAACATGCAGCAGGCGGCGCGCGTTTCCGACGATACAGGTTTTATGCTTTTGGGCGAATTGATAGAATTCGGCAGGACCGAGGAAATGTTTACCGCGCCGCACGATTTGCGCACGGAAGATTACATTACCGGCAGATACGGATAATCAATTCAGGGACGGTTCTCAACCCAATCGGGAACTGTCCCTTAAAATGGGACAGTTTAGCTTTGGCTTGAGAACCGTCCCTGTACTGCGGGAGGATGATTATGGAGAGGCATGTTGATCAGGAATTAAAAGGGCTAAAGGATGATATCTTAAAGATGGGCGCGTTGGCCGAAGAGGCCATTTATAGATCCGTTGAGGCGTTAAAGAGCCGAGATAAAGAATTGGCCCAGGGAGTCATAGATGACGATTCCAATATCGATAAATTGGAACTGGCCGTGGATGAAAAGTGCATTGACTTAATCGCCCGCTATCAGCCTATGGCCGGGGACCTGCGTTTTATTACCACTGGCATGAAGATAAACGGCGAGCTGGAAAGGATCGCGGATATCGCAGTGGACATTGCCCAGCGCACGCTGGAACTGGTGGATAAGCCGCTTTTAAAGCCTTTGGTTGATATACCCAGGCTTACGGCGGTTGCCCAGAGCATGGTGAAGATGGCCATAGATTCTTTTGTTAACGGAGACATTGAGCTGGCTAAGAAAGTCCTCATGTCTGATCCCCAGGCCAACCAGTTGCGCGACCTGATACATAAGGAGCTTGTTGAAGATTATATGCTTAAGGACAGCTCCACGGCTCCCCGGGCGGTGCAGTTGATATTAATCGCGCGTTTCCTGGAGCGTATCTGCGACCATACCACCAATATCGCCGAGGACGTGATCTATATGGTGCAGGCAGAGGTGGTCAAGCATCATCCGGAGAAATTAAAATAGCCGCGGCAGTTTTCTGATGTTGTCCGGCGAAAAGAGTTGAAAAGTTAGGTTTTAGAGTTAAAATGATTAGCAAGACAGGTTTTATCATTTATACTAAATAAGGAGGGTCTAAATTATGAAGAAGACAGTTTTGGCGGTGATCGTTCTAACTTTTGTTCCTTCATTATGTTTTGCCACGAATTTTGCTAAGACTAAAAAAGCGGAGACAGTAAAAGCCACAACCAATACTGTAACTACGCCTGCTCCCGAAGAGAAAACCACCGTGGTCAAAGCTGAAGCACCGGTTTTGTCAGAAGAAACAACTGCTGAAACTAAAATTGAAACACAGTCTTTAGATTCATTATTAGAAATAAAAACTCCTGAAGTTGCGGTTGAAACCAAGCCCGTTTCGGAAGTAAAAACTCCCCAGGCCAAGGTCGAAACCAAGCCTGTAGTGGACACAAAAGTTACCCAGGCCAAGGTTGAAACCAAGCCTGCGCCGGTAATAAAAACTCCCGAGGCCAAGGTGGTGGCTAAACCTGTGGAAAAAAAGGCTCCGCAGGTAAAAACTCCCGCGTTTAAGGATGAAGCAAAATCAAAAGAAAAAACCCCGGTTAAGGCCGATGTAAGGTCTTATACCGGCAAGATCGATTCAGTGGCGCTTGGCGATGTTGCCACAGGCATACAGCCGATAATCGTGGCTGTAGATGATAACGGAGAAAGAATACCGTTTATAATAAAGGCCAAAACGGCTATTACCGATAAGGGCAAGGAGATCAAACTTACCGAGGTAAAAAAAGACAGCAAGGTTGTCGTAGAATATACGGTGAAACCCGTAGAGGGATTTACCGCGCAGTCCATCAAGCTGCAGTAGAAAGTTGGATTTTAGACTAGGGGGGGAATATGAAAAAGATAATTTTGGTGATTATTGTTCTAACGTTTATTCCTTCGCTCTGTTTTGCTAAGGAATCAAAGGCGCCGGCGGTAAAAACCACGGCTAAGGTTGAAGCTAAATCCGTGCCGGAAGAGAAAACTACCGCGGCCAAGATTAAAACACCGTCTTTGTCAGAAGAAAAAACCACCGAAGCTGAGATTGAAACACAGCCATTGTCAGAGGCAAAAACCGCCGAAGTCAATGTTGAATCCAAGTCTGCGCCGAAGGCAAAAAATCCCGAGGCTAAGGTTGAAGTCAAGCCTGCATCAGGAGCAAAAGCTCTCGAGGTCAAGGCTAAAACTAAGGCCGTAGATAAAAAGGCAAAGGCAGTGTCGGAAGAAAAAGATTCTGCGCCCAAACTCGTAACTGGGCTCTTTGCCGGTAAAGTTATATCAGCAACCTCAGGTGATGTCACGGCCAGCGGGAAAGCAGAAATCATGGTCATATCTGACAACGGACAAATGATGGCATTTCTTATAAAATCCGACACGCCTATTACTGTTGCCAATGGAAAGGCGATTAAGCTTGGCGATGTGCAAAAAGATGGTAAAGTAATCATAGAATATGCGATGGACACAAAAGATGGGATAAAGGTGAAGTCCATCAAGCTGCAGTAATAAAAGGGGACAGCGCCCTATTTTCGTTTTGGTCTACGACAAGCAGAAAATAGGGCGCTGTCCCTATTTTAGGGGGAAATTATGAAGAAATGCCTGTTTTGCGCCGAAGAGATACAGGATGAAGCGATAAAATGCAAGCACTGCGGCAGTGTGTTGGAAGCAGTACCTAAGGCCAAGTGGTATTATAAGACCTCGGCGTTGATAGCGGCTTTTGTGATTATCGGCCCGTTTGCTCTGCCATTCTTGTGGCTTAATCCGCGTTACAGCCGCAATATCAAGATTGTGGTAAGCGTTATTGTTATTATCCTGACTTTTTATTTGTGTATCTGGACCATTGACGCGCTTAAATCCATTAACAGTTATTACCAGACGGCGTTTCAGGGCGGTATGGGGTTGTAATGAAGATAAAGTTGATTTTAACGCCGCCGGTGGCGGAACTGGAGCAAAAGTTGGAAGATGTGCTGTTGGAGGCCGAGGAGCATCATGCCGATATTATTGAGATCTCCTACGGAACACACGCGGGTGAGACCAAGAGGCGCATTTTAAATTATCTGGAGCATAAGGATCGGCGCGGGCGTTACAACCGCCTGGTTAAGTCTAAAGTTGGCTGGGGCAGGGTGTTCGTGTATTTTAAGTGGGAATAATAATGAGCGGGCGTTTAGCCGAGGCAATAAACTTTTTTATATATGACACGGCCAAGATATTCATACTCCTGGCCGTGATCATTTTTGTGGTGGCAATAGTGCGCAGTTTTTTCCCCGCGGAGCGCGCAAGAGCCATCTTGAGCCATGAGAAAAAATACATCGGCAACGTAGCGGCAGCATTACTGGGCATCGTAACTCCGTTTTGCACCTGCAGTGCCATTCCGCTTTTTTTGGGATTTGTGGAAGCGGGTATTCCTCTGGGGGTGACGTTTTCTTTCCTTATTTCGTCTCCGATGATAAACGAAGTGGCGCTGGTGATGCTCTGGGGGATGTTCGGCTGGAAGATCGCGGTGATCTATATTGCCAGCGGATTTGTTATCGCCGTGGTCAGCGGTATTGTGCTCGGAGAACTTAAGCTTGAGGGCCTGCTGGAGAATATTGAGCCTAAAAAGCGCGCCACGGACGCGTTGTTAGCTGAGCCGTCATGGAAAGACAGGTTTAGATATGCCTGGCGATATACCGCGGATATTTTGCGGACGGTCGGTCCGTTCGTGGTCATCGGTATTGCAATCGGTGCTTTTATCCATGGTTATGCTCCGCAGGATCTGCTGGTTAAGTATGCCGGAAAGGGCAATTGGCTGGCTGTGCCTGTGGCCACACTTATCGGCATCCCGCTTTATTCCAATGCCGCAGGCACTATTCCCATGGTCAGCGCGCTGGTAGAGAAGGGTATGGGTATTGGCACGGCGTTGGCCTTTATGATGGCAGTGACCGGGTTGTCTTTACCGGAATTCCTGATCTTAAGACGGGTGATGAAGACGCGGTTGTTGTTGATTTTTGCTGCGATAGTGGGTATTGGGATAATATTTACCGGGTATTTGTTTAATCTTATAGTGTTGTGAAGTGGCAGATTTTTTTTGGCTTGACAGGTGAACGATTGTTCACTATAATTGCGGAGTGCCTTTACCGGTAATGTAGGGGCGGGTTTGAAACCCGCCCCTACAGAGAGCTAGTGATATGAAAAAAGAGATATTAAAACAATACGCGGAAAAACTGCACGAGCATTATCTTAAATCAAAAAGAATGCCGACTTATTCGGAAATGCTGGGCATCTTCGGCCTGCGTTCCAAGAACGCGGTGTATAAGAGAATAGCGGCGCTGGTGGCGCAGGGTTTTCTGGAGAAGGATTCCAGCGGCAGGCTCTTGCCGGTGCGGCTGTATAATCCGGTAAAAATTTTAGGGGCAGTGGCCGCGGGTTTCCCCAGCCCGGCCGAAGAAGAAAACATAGACCTGATGAGCCTTGACGATTATCTGATCTCTAATCCGCAGGCAACCTATCTTTTAAAGGTGGACGGTGATTCAATGATCGGGGCAGGTATTATGCCCGGGGACCTGGTCCTGGTGCAAAAGGGCAGGACACCCGCTAACGGAGACATTGTGGTCGCCTGCGTTGATAATGAATGGACGCTGAAATTTTTTGAAAAACATAAAGGCAAGACGGTGTTGATCGCGGCAAATAAAAAATACCCGCCCATAGAACCCAAGCAGGAGCTGGTCATCGCAGGTGTCGTAATCGCCAATGTCCGTAAGTACAAGTGAGCCCCGCTGATTTTATTACCCTTTCTTCTTTTCCCCAGGCAATCGCGCACATTGACTGCGACGCTTTTTTTGCTTCCTGTGAGCAGGCCAGGGATCCGTCGTTAAAGGGCAGGCCGGTTGTTACCGGTAAGGAGCGCGGGATCGTCTCTTGTGCTAGTTACGAAGCCAAGGCGCGTGGTGTAGCGCGGGCAGTGCGCCTGGGCGATGTTAAAAAGCTTTGCCCCGACGCCGTGATCCTGCCCAGCGACTACGAACTCTACAGCATATATTCCTGTCGGCTTTTCGAGATCATGCGGCGCTTTACCCCGGAGGTGGAAGAATATTCCATTGACGAGGCGTTCTGCGACCTGACCGGGTTGAGGCGGATGTACAGGACGTCGTATGAAGAGATAGCGTTAAAAATAAAACAGAGTATCCAGAAAGAACTGGATATCACGGTTTCCGTGGGGTTGAGCCTGTCTAAGTCGCTGGCAAAGATCTGTTCCAAGCAGCATAAGCCCGATGGTTTCACTGTCTTGCCCGGGGACCGCCTGCATATTTTTCTGAAAAACATAGCGCTGGAACGCGTCTGCGGCTTCGGCCCGAATACGGTGGCACTTTTAGAAAAGCAAGGCGTCAAAACCGTGTTTGATTACATTCAGAGGCCAAGGGAATTCGCGCAAAAAATGCTCGGTAAGATAGGCCTTGAGCTTTGGCATGAATTAAGGGGTGTCAAGGTTTATCCGGTGAAAACCGAGATCAAGGAAAGCTACCTAAGTATAAGCAAAACAAAGACTTTTTCGCCTGCTTCAGGCAATCGCGAGTTTGTCAAGGCGCAGTTGATGCGTAACTTGGAATCGGCTTTTATAAAATTAAGGCGGCATGGGTTGAGTGCGCGCTGCCTATGCGTTTTTTTAAAGAAAAATGATTTTACCAGTGCTGGGCTTGAGGCCAGGATAAACCGGCATTCGGCCTCTACCCTGGACTTTACGCGTATCTGCGTTGAACTTTTTGAGCAAGTTTTTAGCGATGGGTTGCTTTACCGCGCAAGCGGTGTGATATTGTCGGATATTTTAAAAGAAGGCAATGATCATTTTGATCTGTTTGAAGATCCTGTCAGGGTGGAGTGCCTGCGCAAACTAAGCGAGGCAGCGGATAAGATCAATGATGTTTATGGCAAGCACACCTTACATATTGCTTCCACTGAACCGTTAGGTTGTAAGAGGCAGCATCCGCGTAACAATCTGACCTGGCGCAAGACCGAATTGCTTAAAGGCGAGACATTCCGTAAGAGATTGGCTATACCTTTACTTAAGCTATAATATGACGGATCTTAACGTAGGGGCGGGTTTCAAACCCGCCCCTACACAGTTTCCTGGCTGTCTAATTTATTCATTGCGGCGCGGGCTGGTTAGGCGTACAATGAACCTA
This sequence comes from Candidatus Omnitrophota bacterium, assembly GCA_030691585.1. Taxonomy (GTDB): domain Bacteria; phylum Omnitrophota; class Gorgyraeia; order Gygaellales; family Profunditerraquicolaceae; genus JAUYEC01. Next base: position 1,891 of record JAUYEC010000013.1, on the reverse strand, counting down.
TGGCTAAAAACGATTTAAAAGTATATCCTATCCTGGAAAAAATCCGTCAAGTAAAGCCCTTGATACATCATTTGACTAATTGGGTGACCATTTATGACTGCGCCGCGGTAGTAAAGGCGCTGGGCGGTTCACCGGTAATGGCGCATGCCAATGAAGAAGTAGCAGAGATGGCGGGGATGGCTCAAGCGCTTGTGTTGAACATCGGCACACTCACGAAAGATTTTGTGGAGGCGATGAAGATCGCCGGAAAGAGCGCTAACGCTAAAGGTATCCCGGTGATCTTTGATGCCTGTGGAGCCGGAGCCACCAGGCTTCGCGACGAGAAGTGTGTTGAGTTGCTAAGAGAAATAGATATCGGTATTATAAAAGGTAATGTCTCCGAGATAGCGCGGGTCGCCGGTATCAATGTCCGGACAAAAGGCGTGGATACGGCAGAGATAAAAGGTGATATCTACGCTTTGGCTGCCAGGCTTTCAGTCAAATACAAGTGTACGGTGGCGGTAACCGGAAAAGAGGATGTGATAAGCGGGGCGGGCCGGACCTTTGTCGTGAAAAACGGCCATGCTCTTATGGCGGACGTGGTGGGCACGGGGTGCATGGCGGCGTCGGTGATCGGGACGTTTGCGGCAGTGGGGCCGGACTTAGTGAGGGCGGCGGCGGCGGGCTTATCCTGTTTTGGCATAGCCGGTGAGTGCGCGGCGGTGAATTCAGCGGGGCCGGCGGAATTCAAAGTAAAATTAATTGATGCGCTGTATAATTTGGATAAAAAGACAGTTGAGCGCAGGCAAAAGATAGAGCGGGTATGAGGGGTTTTTATTTTATCACCGACGCCCGGCTCAGCCGCGCCGGAATTATAAGCGATGTGAGAAACGCGCTTGCCGCGGGAGTTGAAGTAGTACAATACCGCAACAAAGAATCCTGTTCGCTGGATTTGTACGCGGAGGCGCGGGAACTCAGGCGTTTGTGTCGCGATGTGATATTTTTGATCAATGACCGGCTGGATATTGCACTTGCTGTTGGAGCTGACGGAGTGCATCTTGGACAGGACGATTTATCTTATTGGCCGGCGCGAAAAATTTTAGGCAAAAAAAAGATAATTGGCCTTACTGTGCATAGTCTTGTCGAGGCGCAAAGGGCCGAGCGCCTAGGCGCTGATTATGTCGGTGTTTCGCCGATATTTAAGACGCGCACTAAAGCGGACGCGGGGCGGCCGGTGGGCATCAAGTTGATCGCGCAGATAAAGAAGAAGGTTAAAATCCCGGTTATTGCTATCGGAGGTATCAATTTAGCCAATGCGGAGGTAGTTATCCGCGCCGGCGCCGACGGATTATGCGCGATTTCCGCGGTAGTCAGACGGACAAATGTCAAAGCCGAGATCGAAAAATTCCAGAGGCTATTCTACGCCTGTTGACGTAGGGGTAGGTTTGAAACCCGCCCCTGCATATTTGTTTGCATTTTAGGCCGATTTTTGGTATAAATAGCTTAACAAGGGAGGGCGAAATGTTCTTAGGATTAGTGGCATATACGATTTACGGCGGGACATGCCTACTCGCGCTTATTCTCTGTTTTTCTCCGGATTCCTACAACAGGATAGATGAGGCGTTAAACCTGCAATTAGCCCCAAACCGCACAGGCAATGCTCTTGATTCTCAAATGCCTTCGGTTGATTCCTGGCTCAAGGAAAAGCACCGGATAACGGGTTTAGTTTTGGCGTTTCTTTCCATAGTTGACTTAAAAATGTTCCTCAACGTCATTGACTACCTTTCCTAAACCCCTCAAACTATTCATTCATTGCGCGCCCATAGCTCAATCCCGCCTAGATCGTTGCGGGATTTCGCTACCGGTTAAAAGATTGCGCGCCCATAGCTCAATTGGATAGAGCACTTGCCTA
>JAUYEC010000070.1 GCA_030691585.1 Candidatus Omnitrophota bacterium | reverse complement strand
GGTTTCATCAATCTTATCCATGGAGAACATACTGCTGTAGCGGTTGATGATCTGCTGCCTGATCTTTTCATTGATTGCTTTAGACATTAGAGTCTCCTCATCTGGTCCAGCAGGACTTCTACGCAAGAAGAAAAATCGACTTTTCTGACCGGTTTACCCTTTTTAAATAATAATCCGTCTTTTTTTCCGAAGGCCACGCCGATGTCGGCCTCTTTTGCCTCTCCGGGGCCGTTGACCACACAACCCATTACCGCTATTGAGAGCGGATCGTAGGGCGTGGGACGTAGGACGTGGGACGTTGATATTTTTTTTTCCAATTCTTTGACTATCTTAATAAGGTCAACTTCACAACGGCCGCAGGTCGGACAACTGATGATCTGGGGCCCGGATTTGCGCAGGCCAAGTGACTCCAGGATCGAGGCCGCGGCAGCGATCTCCTGTTGCGGCTCATCGGTCAAAGACACTCTTATCGTATCTCCGATACCCTCGGCCAGGAGTATGCCTAAAGCAATGCTGGATTTTATCGTGCCTAAATACGGAGCGCCGGTCGCTGTGACCCCTAAATGCAGGGGATAATCACAAAGCTTAGCCACACGGCGGTATGCCGCTACCGTATCCATAATGTTTGAGGCCTTCAAAGACAGCACAATATTATAAAACTTATTCTTCTCGAGCATCCGGACGTAATCCATGACACTCTTGACCATTGCATCTGCCTGGGATGCGCCCCGGAGGCGTAATGACCCGGAATTCGCTCCTACTCTTATCGGAATACCGGCAGCGGCCGCTGCCCGGGCAATATTTGCAACTTCTTCTTTCCTATATATATTGCCGGGGTTTAGCCGGATCTTATCTACCCCGCTCTCGATCGCTTTAATCGCCAGGCGCCAGTTAAAATGGATATCGGCCACAAGAGGCAAGCAGGATTTCTTTTTTATTTCTTTTAAGGCCGCGGCGTCAACATCGTCTTTAACGGCAAGGCGCACGATCTGACAGCCGACTTCCTCTAGTTCTTTTATCTGCCCGAGAACTTTCGATATATCAGCTGTCCTTACCTTGGCCATTGACTGGATGGCTATTCTGTGACTGCCACCGATAAGGCAAGTGCCGATTTTCACTATCCTTGTCTTGCGCCGTTTTATCCCCATCACTTAAATACCCCGGAAATCTTGTCTCCGAACAACCTCAAAATATCGTTGTAAGTCACAATAAGCGCCAGGCCCACGATAAGCACAAGGCCGGTGCGCTGAGCAATCTGCTCGATCCTGATACTTAAAGGCTTGCCTCTTATTTTTTCGATAGCTAAAAATAAAATATGCCCGCCGTCTAAGACCGGCAGCGGCAAGAGATTGAAGATCGCAAGGCTGATACTCAATACCGCCATAAGATGCAATATCGCGATAATGCCAAGGGAGGCTGCCTTGGAGGTAATAAAAAAAATACCAAGCGGCCCGGTCATAGAATCACGCATAGAGATCTTTCCCGTGGCCAGCCACCAGAGGCCCTTAAAAGTCATCACCGACAGATCCAGTGTTTTCTTGGCCCCCAGGACAAAAGACTGCAACAATCCGTGTTTAACGGTGATCATTTCATCGGCTGGGCTGATGCCGATAATACCCAGGCGCCGCTTACCGTCTTGAGTCATAACCTCTGTATCACTATCTTTGATCAGGACTTCGGCATTAAATTCCCTGTTGTCCCGAACAATAGAAAGCGATACTTTTGAAGCATCCCGTCTAAGCTGAATACGCTTCTGCATTTCTTCCCATGAATCAACTTTGCCGCCGTCAACAGCAACAATTTTATCTCCCACAACAAGCCCGGCGGACTTGGCGCCGTAACCATCGAGCAACCCCCCTACCTTTGTGGTGAAAGTCGGATAGCCAACAAAAAATATCAGACAGAAAAATAAAAAACCCAGCACATAATTAACGAGCGGCCCGCAAAAAATTATCCTGAAGCGCTGGCCCGGGGACTTCGCCAGATATTCGTCGTCCTTGCCCTTAAATTCTTCGGCGCTGTCTCCGGCAAGTTTGACAAAGCCGCCCAACGGAAGAGCGCTGATGCCGTATTCGGTATTACCCAATTTATACTTGAAGAGTTCCGGGCCAAAGCCAAAATAGAATTTTTCCACGCGCACGCCGACGCGGCGGGCAGCGATAAAATGCCCAAACTCATGCACAATGATCAAAACACCTAAGATAAACAGGAAAATCAAAATTGACAATATATTGGTCATTTGTTAACCCCGATGCCTTTTTTTGCTATATATTTCTCCGCTTCGGCTCGCGCCCACTGATCCGCTTCCAGGATATGGGCCAATTCCGGATTTTTCCGGTTGCAATGCCTGTCCATCACAATCTCTATCACGCGCGGGATCGCTCCAAAACAGATCCTGCGCCTTAAAAATTCACTAACGCTAACTTCATTGGCGGCGTTTAAGACAGCCGGCAGTGTACCCAGTGCCTTTGCCGCCCGGTACGCCAGGGCGAGGCAGGGAAATTTCTTCAGGTCCGGCTTTACAAAACGCAATTCGTGCAATTTATAAAAATCCAGCTTCGGCAGCGTATTGGACAGGCGCCGCGGATAAGACAAAGCGTATTGGATGGGGATACGCATGTCGGTGGCCGACATCTGCGCCATCACCACACCGTCTCTAAACTCCACCATAGAGTGTATCACTGCCTCAGGATGGATGATAATCTTTACTTGATCGGCGCCCACGCCGAATAAATGCATCGCCTCCAGCAATTCCAGGCCCTTGTTCATCATGGTCGCCGAATCCACGGTGATCTTCTCACCCATATTCCAGCGCGGATGCCGCAATACTGCTTCCGGAGCGCATTTTTTTATAAATTTCGCCGGTTTGTTCCAGAACGGGCCGCCGGAAGCGGTCAAATAAATATATTTAAGACCGCAGCGCTCTTCTTTTTCCAGGCACTGCCAGATAGCTGATTGTTCGCTGTCAATGGGGATGATGCGAATTTTTTTTCTTGCAGCCAGGCCCATGACGACCTGGCCGGCCATAACCAAGGCTTCTTTGTTAGCCAAGGCAATGTCTTTGGCGGCTTCTATTGCCGCCAGCAAGGGCCGCAGAGCAGCGGCACCGCTTATGGCCAGGACCAATAAGTCTATTTCTTTCTGCTCTGCTAAACGGCAAAGGCCATCAAGGCCTGTAAACAATTTTCTACATTGAGCGCTTCTTTTTGAGCGGAGTTTTTCGGCGCAAACGGCATCTGCTACGCCGATAAAAGCAGGTTTAAAAATCTCAGCCTGCAGGCCAAGAGTATCTATATCGGAATTCGCAGTTATCGCAAGGACTCGGAACTCACCGGGATTACGCCTGATCACATCCAAGGTATTGCGCCCGATGGAACCGGTTGAGCCCAATATCGCCACACGCTTCATCAATTAACGGCTTTCTATCGTGATATCGTGCTGATGTAAAAATAAAAGGCCGGGGTGGAAAAAAGCAGGCTGTCAATAGAATCCAGGACCCCGCCTAGTCCGGGGAATATCACTCCTGAATCTTTTACCTGGCAATCGCGCTTTATCAGGGATTCGGAAAGGTCACCGAGCTGCCCCATTATACCGAGGCCTAAACCCAGAAGAACCAGATGCAGCCATCCTAAATTTAAAAACGGCCCGCATGCTAACGCACCTAAGGCGCTAAAGGCCAATCCGCCGATTGAGCCTTCCACGGATTTTTTAGGGCTGATACGCGGGACAAGCGGAGTCTTGCCGAAACGCGTACCCACCAGAAACGCCCCGATGTCGCCTAATTTAGTGATCAAGATGACACTGGCGGCCAATCCCGCGCCGAGGGGCAGGTTGCGGATCTTGATCAGGAAACTGAAAAAAAAGGAAACGTAAAATATGCCGAATAAGGTCGTAGAAATATCCACGATAACGCCGGCGTTTGTCCGGCGCTTGAATTGCATAAAAATAAGCGAAAGAAGTGCCAGGAGAATGAAAGCGAGTTCCCAATTCCTGCTGGTTTCAAAACGAAAGACTATGGAAATCGGTATCAAAACACCGATGAGCGTGCCAAAGTATTTGTAAGCGGTAATACCTTTGTTCTCAAGCAAAGCGAAAAATTCAAGCAGGCCGAGGATAATGAAAGCCACGGCCAGCAGATTAAAAAACCAGTGCAACATAATGGCCGCGATAATAGCCGATATGAGCAAAGCAGAACTAATTATCCTTTTGCCGAGCATCGACCCTCCCGAACCTTCTCTCTCGTTTGCGGTAAACCTCAACCGCTTCTTCCAGGTCTGCAGCCGAAAAATCCGGCCAGTTTTTTTGTGGAAAATACAATTCGGCGTAAGAAATCTGCCACAGTAGAAAATTACTGACGCGCATGACCTCGCTGGTGCGGATCAACAGATCCGGATCAGGAAGGCCGGCGGTATAGAGATGCTCACCGAATACTTGCTCGTTTATGTCCGCCGGATCAAGCGAGCCGCCTGACACGGCGACGGCGATGGATTTTGCCGCGTCGGTTATCTCCTGCCGCGCGCCATAATTCAATGCCAATACCACGGTCATCCCGGAATTTCCCGAAGTCAGGGCCTGCGCATCAAGCAAGCTCTTCTGCAGCTTCTTAGAGAGCGGATCACTTCTGCCGATCCACTTAAAACGGATATTTTCTTTATGCAATTCCTGTATCCGGCGCTTTAAGAAATCATCCAGGTAGCGCATCAATAAATTGACTTCTCTCTTGGGCCTGGACCAATTCTCCGTGGAAAACGCGAAAAAAGTCAAAAATTCTATGCCAATTTTGGCCGCTGCCTCAATCACCTCGTCAACGCGCTCAATTCCCGCGCGATGGCCGGCAGAACGGTGCAGGCCGCGCTCTTTTGCCCAACGGCCGTTGCCGTCTAAGATTATGGCGATGTGCCGGGGAAGATCGTTGTTATTGCCCATAACTTACGGCTAGAGATGAACGCTGTAATCTATATCCGGAAATATATTATCTTTGGCTTCGATCTGCGCGAGCCAGGCCTCATCAATAGAGCCTGATTTAATTTCTTCATACAGGCGGTTAAAACGCAGGAGATGATCCTTGGTGCGGAGCACGGCATAGCTGGTATGCGTGCCCGTACCCATAATAAAAGCCCAATCAGAACTCTGGGCCAGAAGCAGCTCCCTGAGCGCCTGGTTCAACGCCCTTCTTTCCGTATTACCGACTGCATTTACACAGAAAGACCGGACCAATTCCGTCATTCTGCTTGAGGCGGTATGCAGGTGCCGATAGATCCAGTCATTTTGGCCCTGCAGCCACATCTCAGAATAACCTTTCCATCCCCAGCTGGAAAAAGATGGTGTGACCACCTGGTTGCGCGGATTCTCCATCAGATATTCCGAGGGCGTAATAAGGCGTATATCTTTCTGGTCACAAGCTATCTTCCTGATCAGGTAATCCAGCCACATCGGGCCCTCATACCACCAGTGCCCGAAGAGTTCAGCATCATACGGAGAGACTATTATCGGATCCTTCTCAATCAAGCCGCGCAGATACTCTATCTGTTTCTGGCGGTTAAACATGAAGTTTCCGGCATGCTCCGCGGCCTTGGCAGCTGCCCACTCCGGGACATACGCCTCTTTTTGATCGGTATTTCCCGTGATACGGTGATATTTGATCCCGGTATTTATCCGGACTCCGTCGGGATGGATGAACGGCTTAATATAATCATAATCCAGGTCAAAGCCGATGTCCCGGTAGAATTCGCGGTAATTATAGTCTCCGGGATAGCCTTCAATGGAGGACCAGACCTGTTTTGAAGATTCCAGGTCCCTGCCAAAACAGGCGACGCCGCTATTTTTGCAATAGACCGGAGCAAATACCCCATATTTGGGCCGTGGTGTCGCGTGCAATACGCCGTGGGAGTCGACAAAAAAATAATTTATTCCGCATTCCTTAAGGATCTTATCCTGGCCGGGCATATACCCGCATTCGGGAAGCCAGATACCCCGAGGCTTACGGCCAAAAGCGCTCTCATAGTGGTTGACCGCCGTGCGCACCTGCGCGCGCACTGATTCCCTGCAGACATCCATGAGCGGAAAAAATCCGTGTGTCGCTCCACAGGTAATGATCTCAAGTTTACCTATTTCCTGGAGTTTAGCAAAAGCCAGCACAAGATTACGCTGGTATTTTTCGAAGGTATCGCGCGCCTTCATAAACTGCTCAAGATACCTCTCGGCCAGCGCCCTGAAAACCGGCTGCCGGCTTAATCTTACAACCTCTCTGCGGGCCAATTCAATCAACCTGTCTATATGCCTTATGTAGCGGCCCTGAAGCAGAGGGTCAGACAACATAGAAACCAGCGTCGGAGACAAGGTCATGGTCAGGCGAAAATCAATACCGTCTTCCACCAATTTTTCAAAAACCGATATTAACGGGATGTATGTCTCGGTAATCGCCTCGTAGAGCCAATCTTCTTCCAGAAAATATTCATGTTCCGGATGCCTGACGTAAGGCAGATGGCCGTGCAGGACTAAACAAAGATATCCTTTACTCATTGTTATTCTTTGGCCCTTTTTACCGGGGCTTGCCCCGTCGATGCCTATTTTACTGCCCTCTTTACGGGGCTCGACATCGACCCCCAGCCTATCCTGGCCTGCCAACCTTTACCCGGAGAGGCGCGCCCCGCACCCAGCCCCATACCGTAAAGCCTGGCAAACAATTCCTGCGGCACCATCCATTCTTCGTCAGTGATGCAGGATGGCTCATCAAGCGGTGTGGCGACAATGTTGCTCCTTAAGATCATAATGAATCTGCCGTCGGCAAGCAGCAGGCCCAGTTCCACGCACCAGGATTTTGCTGGTGCAACATTGATATACCAATTTTCGGCATAATCGTTGATCTGTATGTCACAAAAACCGGCGGCGTTGGCGCCGTTAAAATCAATACCGGTCACGTCATAAACGCGTAATACGCGTTTTGCTTTGTAGAATTCCTCTCCCAGACGGCGCTTAAGCTCTTCAAAAATCCCCGGCCCTACTTCCCACCAGGTATACAGCCAGCTGGAATCACGCGCCAGGAGCACCATCCTGCTTATGCCGTAATGGCCGGGTAATTCACCCGGCATGGGGTGCGCAGGACAAGCGGGCTGCGGATGGCTGAATTTTGCTTTTTCAACAGCCAATTCCTGTCCGCCAAAGTACGGGGTTTTCTTGTCCGCCTTAACCGCGGCCTTTATGGCTGTCAGCGGCTTAATTCTAGCCCGGACATTTTTTAATTTTTTATTACTTTTGAGTTTCTCTTTGACCTTGCGCTTTATAGCCATAGCTTATGCCCCCTAATTTTGTAACGGAGTGTTTTAATAAAAAAGGGGATATTATCCCCTATTAAGACAGAACTTATGCCCTTGTCTGCCCCCCCTTTTTTTATTAGGTCATTTTTTATCTTTTTTGGATTTTTCCAGGGCCTGAAGGCCTTTCAGCTCATCTTCCAACGTGTCTTTTTGATCGGTCATCTTTGACAGCTCATTCTTCAAGTCCTGGCTTATTGACTGTTCCTGCGTCAGGGCTTTTTGGACTGCTTGGCGCGTCGCGGTTTCTTCGGCAATCTCCCTTTCTTTTGCCTTTAATTTTTCCTCAAGGATCGCTTTTTCCCTATAGATACCGCTGATCTTCTCTTCCAGGTCAAGCCGGGTCGCCATTTCTTTATCGCGCGCGCTTTTCTGGCGGCCGGCATTACCGCAGGATTTTATGGATACAAGAAAAAGTAATAAACACAGCGCTGCCAATATCAACAGCAATTTTTTCTTAAGGCCCTCTCCCATAATTCCTACTCCTATTATCCCCTGTCGGGTAAAAAATTTTTTACTGCCGGAAAATATCCGTAGGGGCGGGTTTAAAACCCGCCCCTACAAAAATACGGCTATTTTAAGTTCTCCTGCGGCTCTTGTGACTCCTGCGGCTCATCCATACTGGCACTATCGGCCGTCTGCGTCGGAGCAGCTACGCCTGTATTTGTAAGTTTTGTTAATTTAGGCATGATCACGATCTCTACCCTGCGGTTTGCAAGGCGCCCTTCAGTGGTATCATTGGAGGCAACCGGCCTGTATTCACCATAGCCTATCGCTGAAAGGCGGTTAGGTGAAATACCCTCTTCGTTAGCCATATAATGCAGGACGGCCAAAGCGCGGGCAGTGGAAAGTTCCCAGTTTGATTTCCAGCCGGAATGTTTTATAGGCTGATTATCAGTATGGCCCTCTATGCCTACGTTGAGCTCAGGCACATTGTCTTTTAAGAAATCGCCGACCTTGTTCAGGACGCTGTATCCGTCGCGCCTTATCTTGGCCTTGCCCGAATCAAACAAGAGATCCCCTACTACGGTAATCACCAGGCCTTTTTCCTGCATCTGCAGTTTTATCTGTTTATCGTCTATTTCCTTGGAGAATTTTTCTTCCAGCAGCCTCTTTGCCTCAGTGAGTTCATCTATCTGCTCGGACAACTCCTCAATTTTCTCTACATCCGAGCGCCTTCCACCTTGAAAAACAAAGGTGCAGCCGGTCAACGCCAGAATACAAAATATAATAAATGTCGAATGTAAAAAACCGCCTTTCATAACAAGCCTCCTTTTGAATTTTTTTAGGGAATAAGGTAATATAACATAACCCCCAAATACAGTCAAGGGTTTTAATGGCCAATAAGGGATTTAAGCGGATATAAAAAGAGTATCGTCCCGAGAAGATCCCACCGACACTATGGCTATCCGCGCGCCAAGTATATCCTGGAGCCTGGATAGATACGCTTTGGCGTTGGGTTGTAACTCTACGTAATCCCTGGGTTTATTTACCGTTTTACCCCAGCCCGGCATTTCTTGATATACCGGCCTGGCAGACCTTAGAACTTCGGCATCATACGGGAATTCCTTAAATATCTTACCTTTATATGTATAGGCCACGCAGATCTTCACCGACTTTACACCATCCAGAACGTCCATCTTCATCACCGCCAGCTCCGTAATGCCGTTTAATATAACCGCATCCCTGACCATTACCGCGTCAAACCAGCCGCACCTGCGCGGCCGGCCGGTTGTAGCGCCGAATTCCTGCCCTTTCTGGCGCATGATCTCGCTCAGCTTCGGCGCGAATTCCGTGGGGAAGGGCCCTTCGCCAACCCTGGTGGTATAAGCCTTGGCCACCCCTATGACTTTATCTATTGATACCGGCGGCACTCCCGTACCGATACAGGCGCCTCCGGAAGTGGCCGAGGAAGATGTAACGTAGGGGTAGGTTCCGAAATCAATGTCCAAAAACGTTCCCTGGGCACCCTCAAAAAGAATATCCTTTTTTTCCTTAATGGCCCTATCCAGCAGTAAAGCAATATTACATACGTTGGATGAAAATAACTTGGCATATCTGGTGTATTCCTTATATATGGCCGAAAATTCAAAGCCCGGGTAGTGATAGACCTTCTTGAAGATCTCGTTCTTTTCTTTCAGGTTATCGGCTAATTTTTCCCTGAAGACTCGAGGGTTGATCAAATCGACTATCCTGATGCCGCAGCGGTTGATCTTGTCGGCGTAACACGGGCCGATGCCCCGGCCGGTAGTGCCTATTTTATGCGTCCCCTTTTTCTCGCGCAACTGGTCCAAGATCCTGTGATACGGCATGATCACATGCGCCAGGGCCGAGATCATCAGGCGGCCGTCAAGCTCAACGCCCACAGAGGACATCGCTCTTATTTCTGACTCCAGCACCGCCGGGTCGATCACTACACCGTTACCGATACAGCAGATCTTTCCTTTATGCAGGATCCCCGAGGGAACCAGGTGAAAAATGTACTCTTTATCCGCCACTACCACCGTGTGGCCGGCATTATTGCCACCCTGGTAACGCACGATATAATCCGCCTGTTGGGAAAGAATATCAATTATCTTGCCCTTGCCTTCGTCTCCCCATTGAGTGCCTACAAGTATAGTATTCATAGTTAAAATACCTGTTTCTTATTGGTCGTCCGTAGTTCGTCGTCCGTCGTTCGTATATCGTATATCGTAAAATCGTAAATGCAAATGCTTTGCTTTTGTTTTTACGAAATACGGACGACGAAAGACGAACGACGGAATACGAACGACAATGTTCTTTTTTTATTGTCGCCTACGGAGACATCGTGAATATCTTGCGCGCGATGTCCGGGTGTGCCGCGATAAATTTCAGTTCATCGTCCACCAGCGGCTTTTGGTTATGAACATTGGCATACCTGACCAGCTCCAGGATCTCGGTTGCCTCCTTATCGCCGCCAAAGGCGACTTCCAGTTTTTCATATACGTTCCTGAATCCCTTGATACCGGAATATTCTCCGGCAGTGATCTTACGGCCGGTCTCTATGATCTCCGGCTCGCCCCTGCCTAATTCTTCAAAATCATAAAGTTCATAATTACGCCTGTCTTTTAGGGCACCGTCGGCGTGGATCCCGGATTCATGCGCGAAGGCATTTGACCCCACACCCGGCTGGTTGATCGGTATGGGCACGCCGAAAGCATATGAAGCGTACTTGCAGGCCTTCCAGGCCATCTTCAGGACCAGGCGCTCGTCCAGCGCATAACCGGACATGCCCATTCCGTATTTTAAAGCCAGGATCACCGAAACAAGATCGGCGTTGCCGGCACGCTCACCCATTCCATTGACGCAGGTATTGATGTAGGCATCGCATCCCGCGTCAATCGCTGCCTTTGCACCAGCGATAGAATTAGCCACAACCAGGCCCAGGTCATTATGACAATGGATCTCGATCGGCATATTCACCGCCTCAGCAAGCAGTTTTATTCTTTCGTAGATGGTAAAAGGCGTGTCACAGCCCAGGGTATCACAATAGCGGATCCTGTCAGCTCCTGCAGTCTTAGCACTCAGCGCAAATTCAATCAGATAATCCATGCCGGTGCGCGAGGCATCCTCGGCGTTAACGCCGACGGATTCGGCCTTGTTCTTCCTGGCCTCTTTTACCGCCTCAACCATCTCCTTTATCACCGAGCGATGATCCAGTTTCCCCTTGAACTTGTGGATGATCATCTGATCCGAAGTAGAAATTGAAAGGTTCAAGTGCTTCAAATGCGGCACGAGGCCAAAGGCATTCTTCACGTCGTCTTTTGTCGCGCGCAGCCAGCCTCCGAGCCTGATCGGAACCAGGGCCTTTATAGCGACCAGCTCAAGGTTAGCGTTAAGATAATTGGTCTCATGGCGCGTCAGCGGAAAGCCGAATTCCGACTGGAATACGCCCATCTCGTTAAGGTATATATTAATCATGGTCTTCTGGAGCTTCGAAAGGCAGATGCGCGAAGTCTGCACTCCGTCGCGGTTAGTCACGTCAATTATGTAGATCTTTGGCTTATCCGTCATATGCTCACCTCTTCATTAGTTTCTTTAACGCGTCTTTTTTTAGCAGGCCATTGGTAGTGAATATTTCCTGGTTGTCTATCAAATACGTGGGCCCGTTCATCACTGATAATTCTCTGTTTAAGGCAGTGTCCGCGGTCAAAAGAGCTTTTGCCTTATCGGACCTGGCGCATGAACTGACAGCATCCGTATCCATGCCGGAAGCGCAATCCTCCCACCAGGAAGTATGCGGATTGCCGGCACGGCAAGTTATATAATCCCAGAAACGCTCAGGGTAGAGCGAGCGCACGCAGACCGCGCGGAGGTGTTCCTCGACTTCCAGGTTTCCGGCCGGCGCAGTGAATCCCAAGCCCTGTGCCGCCGCCAGAAAATGTATTCCCGGGCTAAAATCCTTTACCGTCTCCAGAATAGCGGGAGTATTCTTGTCGAACAGGCTGATAAAAAGATCCAGCCTTCCCGGTATTTTTTTCTTCTCGGGTAAATAAGAAAACCCGCTGAATTCCTTTTTTACGATATAATACGCGCCTTTAGCAATTAGAAAATTCTTGAGGACGTCGAATTTATTTTCTTTTTCTATTTCTTTGCCGAAAAGATACGCCGGCAGGGCAGTTATAGAAAAATCCTTGAGCATGTTTTTGGCTTTAGCTTCGGGATAATACATGTAATTGACCGCCAGGCCGGGAAAATCTCTTTTAAATAACCCGGTCATCACGGCAGTATCGCACACACGGCAATCGCGCGCCGTGATCACTGTCAGGCTGATTTTATTCGCCGCCTTGAAACTGCATTGCGCGCTTTTTTGGCCCGGCTCAAGGCAAGTGCCCACTTGAGCGTCCTTCTTGCAGTTAGCGTCGGAAAAACAACGCGGCAGAATAGCCAGGGTGCCCTGGTCATCCGGGACTTTATCCGAAAGCCGGATCTCTTCAACCGCGGATTTTATCACCGACTTATTCTCCACTGAAAGAACCAACTTTGAGAGCTTGCGGCCCTGCCAGCTCGGCTGAAAATACAGAGTGTCCCCTATCTTGCTAGATACCTCTTCTTTGCCGGAGAGCCCACCGCTGATAACGATGTCTATACCAGAGACACTTTTTAAAAGATCCTTATCTGCATCAGCTCCCAGGCCGGACATTAGAACGATGATGTCCGCCCCGCTGTTTTTAAGCGCCGCCACGGCCTCTGCCACTGCTTTTTTAGGCTCGGCGATCGCCAGCGCCCCTGCCTTCTGGGCCGCGGCAAGGCTGGTGACCGCGGTGATCCCGACCTTAATCGACCCTACATCCTTTATCAGGTAGGGCCGGAAACCTTCCATCGCAAGGTTACTGGACAAAAAATTTATTTTTGTGGAAGCTATATTCTTGCGCAGAAAATCACCGCCGAAATTAAATTCGTCGGCGCTTATTGCCACGGCATCATAACCAGCCAGCCCCATTGCCGCCAGATTCAGGAGGCTGCGCCGCTTATCCAGTTCGGCATTCTGCGAGTATTCATCCATTACACCACCCGCAAAAAATTCTCCGGCATCCAAAAGCAGGGCATTGGGGTATTTCTTTTTCAATTGCCTGATCAGGCCTACTCTGCGGGCGATGCCGCCGTCAGATTCCTTCGGGCAGCTACACGGATAAAGCATGGCATGGGTCTGTCCGGTATAAAGGATCACAACTTCGCCGGCAAGCGCCTCTCCCCGGAACAAAAACGGCGCTAAAACTAACAGCGCGGTTAAAATTATAACTATTCGCATCATACCCTTATACTTTTAACCGCCACTATATTCTCAAGTTTCTTGATCTTGGCCATGATCTGAGGGGTAACCGCGCTGTCGATATTTATGACGCTGATAGCCTTACCGCCGCGCTTGTCGCGGTCAAAGGTCATTGCCGCGATATTGATCTTGTGTTTGCCTAAAAGGCTGCCCAGGCTTCCGATCAGGCCGGGCTTATCCAGGTTCTGGATAAAGATCATCTCGCCTACGGGTGAAAGCTCCACATAATAATCCCCGATCTTGACGATCCTCGGCTGTTTATTGGCGGATAAAGTCCCGGCGACTTTCTTAGTTTCACTGCTGGTCTTTATTTCAAGCTGGATAAGATTAACAAATTCATCTTCACGGGATGACTTGGCTTCATTGACTTTAATGCCCCTATCTTTAGCCAGGCTTACCGCGTTAATAAAATTGACGGTTTCCTGCAATATCGGGGTCAAGACACCCTTGACCAGCGCTAAGGTCAGCGGTGTCAGGTCATGCTTAATAAGGTCGCCTCCGTAAATGATGTTGATCTCGGACATCCTGCCTTCCACCAGCTGGCTGGCAAAAAGCCCTACTTTTTCCGCCAGATTGATATAGGGCTCCAGGATCTTGCACACTTCCGGTTCAAGGCAGGGATAATTGGCCGCGTTACGAATGCCACGGCCCAAAAGCGCGTCACGGACGATCTCTGCCACTTCAATGGCTACGTTGACCTGCGCCTCCTCGGTAGAAGCACCCAGATGCGGTGTCAGGACCACGTTATCTAATTTTATAAATTCGCTGTCAGCGCCCAACGGCTCGCTTTCAAAAACATCCAGTGCCGCACCGGCTACCCTGCCGTCTTTAAGGGCCGCAATAAGTGCCAATTCGTCTATAATGCCGCCGCGGGCGCAATTTATAATACGCACGCCTTTTTTCATCAGGCTGAATTCTTTATCAGAAATTATGTGCCTTGTTTCATTGGTCAAGGGCGTATGCACGGTGATATAGTCGGAACGCTTAAACACTTCTTTTAATTCCACGACTTCGACACCGATGTTTTTTGCGACTTCCAGGGACAAAAACGGGTCATACGCCAGCACCTTCATCCCGAAAGCCAGGGCCCTCTTGGTCACTTCCGTTCCTATCCTGCCCAGGCCGACAATTCCCAGCGTCTTATTATAGAGTTCTACGCCCATGAATTTGGAGCGTTTCCACTCGCCCTTCTTCATGGAGCCGTTTGCCTGCGGGATGCTCCGCGATAAAGACAGGATCATGCTCATCGTGTGTTCCGCCGTGGAGATGGTGTTGCCGGCGGGAGTATTCATCACGATGATGCCCTTTTGTGTCGCTGCCTCCAGGTCCACGTTATCCAGGCCCACGCCCGCGCGGCCGATAACCTTGAGCTTATCGGCGGATTTGATGATATCGCCGGTAACTTTAGTCGCACTTCTCACCAGGAGGGCGTCGTAATCCTTGATTATTTTTTTCAACTCTTCAGACGCCAGCCCAGTTTTGATATCTGTATGAAATTCTTTGACATCTTTGAGAATCTTCAACCCCTCTTCGGATAAGGGGTCGCTGACTAATATCTTAAACATAAAGACCTCCGTTAATTAGAACATGGTAACCAGTATCAAAGTTAAAAGTAAAAATTCAAAAGGCAAAAGTGCAAGTAAAAAGTTTAAAGTGAATCTTAAACCTAATGCTTTAAAGATTTTACTTTTTACTTTTAACTTATGGTTTTACCTTTTTACTTTTGATTTTTACTTAACTCTGGTTTCTTCTACTCTGGTTACTGGTTGCTTTTATCGTATCTTGGTGTTTGGTTATTTCGAATCTATTTCAAGAACTCTTCTTCAGCCGCCTTTACTCCGGCACCCAGATCAAATTTATAACCTGATTTGGAGAGCGCCTTTTCCAAGCAGGAAATACCCGCAATAACGTCAAATTCTTCAACATACCCCATATGGGAGATGCGGATGACCTTGCCTTTTAACTCTGCCTGGCCTCCGGCAATGGTAACGCCGTAGGTATCGCGCATCAGTTTGACCAATTTTTCTCCGTCAATGGATGCGGGGACCTTGATTGCCGTGACCACATCCGATGCGGCAGTAGGAGCGAATAATTCCAATCCCAGGGCGCCTGCTGCCTGCCTTGTGGCCTCGGCCATTATGTGATGACGCGCAAAGATCTTTTCCAGGCCGTCAACTTTAATCAATTTCAACGCCACGCAAAGCGCTATGATCAGGGTTATCGCCGGGGTAAAAGCGGTATCGTTCTTATCCAGGGCCTTTTTAGCCGCCCTCAGGTCAAAATAATACCTCGGGCTCTTTGACTCCTCGACCAGTTTCCAGGCCTTGGGGCTGGCGGAGATAAAACCTAAACCCGGAGGAAGCATCAGGCCTTTTTGCGAACCGGAAACCACCACGTCGCAATTCCAGGC
>JAUYEC010000054.1 GCA_030691585.1 Candidatus Omnitrophota bacterium | reverse complement strand
ATAGTCGCCGGTATCTGCAGCGCCTCGGTTACACTGGCTAGAAGCGGCATATTAAAGGGCAGGCGCGCTACCGTATTTAGCGGCGACGCCGGAGAGATCATAAAATCCGGAGCCGAATACACCGGCCGCCCGGTGGAGATAGACGGAAAAATTATCACGGCCTCAGGCCCGCTTGCTGCCGGAGAATTCGGCAGGGAATTGGTTAAGGCGATACAAGGAGAATAATTATATGTTACGGACAATGTTGAAATCCAAGATCCACCGCGCCCGCGTTACCGAGGCAAAGCTTTATTACGAAGGCAGTATAACCATTGATGTCAAATTGATGCAGGCCGCCGATATCATTGAACACGAGAAGGTGGAGGTGCTCAATCTTAATAACGGCCACCGTCTTGAGACTTATGCCATCAAGGGCAAGCCCGGTTCAGGGGTGATCTGTCTTAACGGCCCGGCCGCCCGCGGCGCCTGCTCCGGAGATGAAGTGGTGATTGTAACCTACATTTCTTGTGAAGATAAGGCCGCGCGCGCAATAAAACCAAAAATAATAAAAGTAGATGGACACAACCACATTAAAAATTAGGATATTAGGCGATCCGGTATTACGCAGGAAGGCTGCCTGCGTAAAAAAGGTGACTGCCGAGCATTGCGAAATCCTTAAAGAGATGTGCCGCTTAATGTATGAATCTTCCGGTATCGGCCTGGCGGCACCCCAGGTGGGTATAAGTGAGGCGATGATCGTTGTGGATATCGGCTCCGGGCTCTATAAGCTGATCAATCCACGGGTCATCAAGAGAGAAGGCCATCAAGCCATAGAAGAGGGCTGTCTAAGCGTGCCGGGAATAAGTATCAAGGTCAAGCGCGCCAAAAAAATATTATTGAGCGCCATTGATGAAACCGGCTCTCCTGTTACTGTTAAAGCCGAGGATCTTTTGGCCTGCGTCTTTCAGCATGAAATAGGGCATCTGCAGGGGAAGCTTATTGTTGACTATGCCAATTTTTTTGACAAGATCAAGATCGCCAAAAAAATGAAATCTTTGAAAGAAAGGCCGAAAAGTGCCGCCTTGCCCAAAGCGCAAACAAAATCCGGCAAACTGCAATTATAAATACGTAGGGGGCAGGCATAATATGCTGTCCCTGAATATTATGTTACCGTCGTGGTTCAGGCAGGCAATACCCGGCAGGCGCGCCCTGGATGTTTCAAGGATGCTTTTGGAAAGCGGGGCGCATACTGTTTGCAAAGAAGCGTCTTGCCCAAACAGCGGCCGTTGTTTGGGCGAAGGGATAGTGACCTTTATGATCCTCGGCAATACCTGCACGCGTAATTGTTCTTTTTGTAATATATCTAGCGTAGGGACAGGTTTTAAACCTGTCCCTACGGCGATAGATGGAACCGAGCCTCTTCGTATCGCGCGTTTGGTAAATAAATTGGTCCTGGATTACGCGGTGGTCACCTCGGTCAGCCGTGACGACCTTGGAGACTGCGGTGCCGGGATATTTTCACGCACGACAGGGGAGATCCGTAAAATTAACAGCCGGATAAAAATTGAATTACTGATACCGGATTTCAAGGGCAGGGTATCGTTGCTGGAGCAGGCGCTGAGCCCAATACCGGATGTAGCGGCGCACAATATAGAGACAGTCCGCCGCCTTTATCATGTATTAAGGCCGCAGGCACAATACCGGCGATCGCTCGGCGTATTAAAAACGATCAAAAAGATCCGTCCGCAAGTGATTACAAAGTCAGCATTGATGCTGGGGCTGGGTGAAGAAAAATTTGAAGTGCTCGAGGCAATGCAAGACCTGCGGGCGCAGGATTGCAATTGCCTTGTCCTGGGCCAATATCTGTCACCGTCACCTGCGCATTATCCGGTTAAGGAATATATCGAGCCGCGGCAGTTTGAGGATTACCGTGGTGTTGCCCTGGGATTAGGTTTTAAGTCCGTCTTATCTCTTCCTTTGGCGCGCGCTTCTTTTCGGGCTAAGGAGATGTATGAACAGGCAGCCGGGAGAAACTCATGCATGAATTGATTATTATCGGAGCAGGGCCCGCGGGGTTGACCGCGGCGCTCTATGCCGGCAGGTATCGCCTCAAGACCTTGCTCCTTGAAAAAATGGCTCCGGGTGGCAGGATCCTGATGAGTGAACACATAGAAAACTATCCCGGTTTTCCCGGTGGCATATCCACGCATGAATTGATGGGCCGCATGGAAAAACAGATAAAGGATCTGGATATCGAGATCCGCACAGAGGAAGTACAAGGCATAGATTGCGAATCTAAGACTGTAAAGACTGACGGAGGCGCTTACACGGCAGAAGCCTTGATCATCTCGGCTGGTGCCGCTCCGCGCAAACTCGGCGTTCCCGGTGAAGAGCGCTTGGTTGGCCGCGGCGTTTCTTACTGCGCTACCTGCGACGGCCCGTTATACAAGGATAAAGACGTGGTGATCGTCGGCGGCGGAGATTCGGTGGCCGAAGAAGCGCTTTACCTGGCCCGTTTTACTAAAAGCGTGAGCATTGTCCACCGCAGGGACAAGATGCGCGCCTCGGCGATATTACAGGAAAAACTATCACTTAATAAAAAAATAAACTTTATTTTAAACAGCATAGTCACAGAGATAAATGGCGCCGAGAAGCTGGATTCGGTAAGCATAAAGGACGTGACTAGTAACACCACGCGCCGCCTGGATTGCAAAGGCATATTTATTTATGTCGGCCAGGATCCGGAAACCGCTTTTTTAAAAGGTAAGCTGGAGCTTGATCAGTCCGGATTCATTGTTACCGGCGAAGGTATGGAAACATCCCAGGAGGGCGTATTTGCCTGCGGTGATTGCCGCAAAAAAAGCTTTTATCAAGTGATCACCGCTGCAGCGGACGGTGCGATAGCAGCTAATTCGGCAAATAAGTATATTGCCGAGAAAAGGACATGAAAATGAAGTTTCAAACGCACAATAAGAAATTAAAAGACTGGGTAGAAAAAATGGCGCGGTTGTGCCAGCCCGATGATATCGTGCTGATAAACGGCTCCGCGGCACAGAAAGAAGCGTTAGAAATTGAGGCGATGGCTTCAGGAGAATTGATCCAGCTCAACCAGGAAAAATTGCCGGGCTGCTTCCTGCATCGCACAGCGCCCGACGATGTGGCCCGCACCGAGCACCTGACCTTCATCTGCACGAAGAAGAAACATGATGCCGGCCCTAATAACAACTGGATGTCTCCTGCCGGTGCCTATCGCAAGGCAAGAGAAATATTTAAGGGCGCCATGCGCGGCAGGACGATGTATATCATTCCTTTTTCTATGGGCCCGGTGGGTTCGCCTTTTGCCAAGATCGGCGTGGAGCTTACAGATTCACGTTACGTGGTCCTGAATATGCTGGTCATGACCCGCGCGGGAGATGCGGTCCTGAGGCAACTAGAGAAAGAAGATAATTTTACTAAATGCCTGCATTCCAAGGCGGGCCTTGATATAAATAAAAGGTTGATCCTGCATTTTCCCGAAGATAATACTATCTGGAGCGTTGGTTCCGGTTACGGCGGTAACGTGCTCCTGGGCAAGAAGTGTTTATCTTTGCGCGTTGCTTCATTTATTGCCAGAAAAGAACGTTGGCTTGCCGAGCACATGCTGATCATGGGCATAGAGGACCCTCGGGGCCGGCTCAATTATATTGCCGCGGCATTTCCCAGCGCCTGCGGAAAGACCAACCTTGCCATGCTTGTTCCGCCCGAGGGCCTGAAGAAAAAGGGTTACCGTATTTGGACCGTCGGTGATGATATTGCCTGGATGCGCGTTGATTCAGACGGAGCGCTTTGGGCGATTAATCCCGAGACGGGGTTCTTTGGTGTTGCACCCGGCACCAATTCCAAGACTAATCCCAACATGGTGGAGACGGTCAAGAAGGATACCATATATACAAACGTGCTTCTAAAAAACGACGGCACGATCTGGTGGGAGGGAGCTGATGGGCCTGTCCCCCTTGAAGGGGTGGATTGGCAGGGCAGGCCATGGAGGCAGGGTATGGTTGATGCCAGTGGAAAGCCTGTGTGCGGCGCGCATGCAAACAGCCGTTTTACCACTCCTATCACTAATTGTCCGTCGGCGTCATTCCGCCTGGAACAGCATCACGGTGTTCCCATATCAGCGATCATCTTTGGCGGACGCAGGCAATATCTGGCCCCGCTTGTCTATGAGACTTTTAACTGGCAGCACGGTGTTTTTAGCGGAGCGACCATGGCCAGCGAGCGCACGGCAGCGGCATCCGGGCAAGTAGGGGAGGTGCGCAGGGACCCAATGGCAATGCTGCCGTTTTGCGGTTACAATATGGGTTATTATTTCAGGCACTGGTTGGATATGGGAAAAAGGATGGTTAAGCCGCCGAAGATTTTTCATGTAAATTGGTTCCGCACCGATAAGCACGGGAAATTTTTATGGCCGGGGTTTACCGAGAACCTGCGGGTCTTAGAATGGATATTGGACCGCTGCGATAATAAGGTGGAGGCAGTCAAAACTCCCATAGGTTATCTGCCGCAGCCTAAAGATATTGATATGACCGGCCTGAAACTGGAAGTTGGGGCCATGGAAAAACTTTTAGAGGTGCATACGGAAAACTGGACGGAAGAGCTGAAGGGCATAAAGAAGTTTTTCCAGCAGTTTAAAAAAGACCTGCCGGAAGAATTATGGCAGGAATATTACGCGTTACAAGAGAGGTTGAAGAATACATAACGGATTTCAAAACGACGTCTTTGTAGGGGCGGGTTTAAAACCCGCCCCTACAGGGTTAATTGCGAAAATGACAAAAAAAGAATGTCTGCTATCCACGGATTTTAAGGGCCTGAAACTTTTCCGCAGGGGAAAAGTCAGGGACGTTTATGACTTAGGCGATAAGCTGCTCATCGTCTCCACCGACAGGATCTCCTGTTTTGACGTGGTCCTGCCTTGCGGCATACCGGATAAGGGCAGGGTGCTTACCGCGCTTTCCTGTTTCTGGTTTGATTTTACCACAGATATCATCCCCAATCACTTTATTACCGCGGATGTGGAAGATTATCCGCCCGAGCTAAAGGCGCACAAAAAGGTGCTTGCCGGCCGCTCAATGCTGGTAAAAAAAACAAAACCCCTGCCTGTAGAATGCGTGGTCAGAGGATATCTTTCCGGTTCGGGCTGGAAAGAATACCGGCAAAAACAATCGATCTGCGGCATAAAACTGCCCGAGGGCCTTGTAGAATCCTCTAAATTGCCCGAGGCGATTTTTACGCCTTCTACTAAGGCCGATATCGGCCACGATGCCAATGTTGAGCAGGGCTATGTGGAACAGCTAGCTGGTAAAGATATCGCTGATCGCTTGGCAAGAGTAAGTGTGGCGCTATATAAATCAGCGGGCGATTACGCGCTTTCTAAGGGTATCATTATCGCCGACACTAAGTTTGAATTTGGAATGTATGCCGGTGATTTGATACTGATCGATGAAGCCTTGACGCCTGATTCATCGCGTTTCTGGCCGGCTGATAAATACAAGCCTGGTTGTTCTCAGCCGAGTTTTGACAAACAGTTTGTGCGCGATTACCTTGAAGAGCTTGATTGGGACAAAACTCCTCCGGCGCCGCAACTTCCCGAAGATATTGTTTTAAAGACGTGCCAAAAATATTTACAGGCCCATAAACTCTTAACCGGGAGATCCCTGGATGAGTAAAATATTCAAGCAGGTCCTGTCGGTTTTGGTAAAAGTGGCTATCAGCGTTATTCTGCTTGTTGTTTTATTCAGGATGGTCGGCCATGAAAATATTTTTGAAGTCATACGCTCGGCGAATAAGCCATTATTACTGCTGGCGTTTTTAGTCTATTCTCTTGGTTATGTGCTTTGTCTTTTTCGCTGGGACATGCTCTTGAGGGCAGTGGATCTGCGCCTGCCACTGTCGAGAGTGGTCATCTCGTTTTCCGGGGGTATATTTTTCAACCTCTTTCTTCCTTCCACGATCGGGGGGGACCTGATGCGCAGCGTTGACCTTTCCACGCACACCAAGAAACCCAAAGAAGTCATCGCGACCATCTTGCTGGACCGCTTAAGCGGATACATCGGGCTTGTGCTGTTGGCTTTATCTTCTCTTGTTTTGGGCTGGAAACTTCTGCAGGAGCCAAGCGTTCTTTTTTCCGTAGCCGTTATCACCGGCCTGTTGATATTCATTCTCCTGGTGTTATTCAGCAAATTTTTTTATTCCCGGATCAACAGCCTTTTAGGCGCCCCAGGCGCCGGCAAGATCCATGAAATGATCTCCAGCCTTCACCACGAGGTACATATTTTCCGGCAGCACAAAAAAGTCATCGTTAAGAATATTATTCTCTCGATCGCGGTACAGACGATAGCGCCGTTGAGTTTTTATATCAGCGCCCTGGCGTTGGGCCTGAAGATCAGCCCGGTTTATTTCTTTGTTTTCTTGCCGGTGATAGGCGCTATAACGCTTCTGCCTTTATCTATCGGGGGCCTCGGCCTGCGCGATGCCACGACCATTTTCTTTTTCGCCAAGGCAGGAGTTGGTAAGGACCTGGCTTTCGCGATGTCGCTGATCAATTTCTCTTTTATCCTGGCCCTGGGAGCGGTAGGGGGGCTCATTTATGTCCTTACAATACGTCATCGACGGATACAATATAATAAACCATCCTAAGTTTGTCCCCGCGCGCAGATCATACGTCAGCATCCAAAGCGCCCTGCTTGATTTTATCCTGAACAATAAATTAACCGGCAGCAATAAGAATAAAATTACCGTGGTCTTTGACGGATATCCGGCGCCGATTGCTTTGCGCGCAGGCGGCGATATAAGTGTCGTGTTCTCCCGCGGGATCAGCGCTGACGAAAAGATAAAGAGGATGGTAGAGGAATCCGCCGGCCGCGGCAGCATCATTGTGGTCACAGATGACGGGGAAATAAAATGCGCGGTAAGGGTGCTTGGCGCCCGCGTAGAAAGCATAGAAGAGTTTGTCAAATCTAAAGTTGGGCGGGTAATTCCTGGCGCAGACAAAGAGCCGCCTAAAGACTTGCCCAGCCATAACGAGATGCAGCGGATCAATGAGGAATTGAGAAAGTTGTGGCTTGAATAAACAGTAACCTTACGTAACTTTAACTAACTTTACGTAACTCTACGTAACTTTAAGCCAGAAGAATGTTTTTTGCAGCGACTGCAAATTTTTACTTGACACAACCCGCTAGTTATGTTAATGTTATAGCAATTAGAATTTCCCCGAAGGGTCGGGAATCATCTAAAAGGAGGTGTAGATGAGCAGTTTGCAGATCGTGTTATTGGAACCAGCCAGAACAGTTCTTGCTCAAATCGGACAGTTTGTGGTGAGTATATTGCTGGTGATCATAATAATGATCATCGGCTGGACCATCTCAAAGCTCGTTAAGACCGGTGTTACAAAGGGCCTGAGACTGGCAAAACTGGATGAATTGTCTGAGAGCATCGGGCTTGACGCGCTGCTTGAAAAAGGCGGGATCGCCTATTCGCTTTCGGAATTATGCGGCGTGGTCTGTTATTGGTTGGCAATTTTGGTCACTTTTATGGTTGCCTTCAATGCCATCGGCCTTCCGGTAGCTGCAGATTTGTTGAATAAAATCGTCCTCTATGTACCCAAAGTCATCGCGGCGTTATTCATCCTGGTCCTGGGTATGTTTGTCTCAACTCTGGTGAAAAATATTGTGCAGACCGCGGCTAACAACGCGGGTATCGCGCAAGTAAAGTTATTAAGCAAGGCCGTGGTGATCGTAATCAACACCTTTGCGGTATTTATTGCCTTAGAAGAGTTGGAAATCGGCCTCCACGTGACAGAGTTGACCCTGGCTATTATCCTGGGTTCGGTCGGCTTGGCTGTCGCTCTTGCTTTCGGGTTGGGCTGTAAAGATATAGCTGAAGATGTGATCAGTGACTTAATTGAAAAGGTTAAGTCTAAAAAATAACGCTTTTCAAATAAGAACCAAATTAACCCCGCGCCTTCGATGAGAAAAGCGCGGGGTTAATTTTTTAAATCCATATGCCGCCAGCTGAATATCTTTATATCTGTCCGATGCATCCAGAGATACGCCTTGGCCTGCCGGGCGATTGCCCGAAATGCGGCATGCGCTTAGAGGATGAATTAGCTCTTACTGCTAAGACATCTCCTGTAGGGACAGGTTTCAAACCTGTCCCTACATTGGTCGGAGAGGATGAAAATCGCCAAATAAGGGACCTCTCGCGCAGATTTTGGGCAGGATTAGTCCTGTCTATACCGGTCTTTATTCTGGCTTTGGGTGAAATGGCGCCGATGTCAGGAATGAAGGCGATCTTGCCACCTGAAGGATCGGCACGTTGGCTGCAATTTATCCTGTCTACACCCGTCGTGCTTTTATGCGGAAGTATTTTTTTTGTAAAGGCCTGGAATTCGGTTAAAAACAAAAGCTTGAATATGTTCACCCTGATTGCTATGGGCGTCGGGACGGCTTATGTGTATAGCGCGCTGGCTACACTTTTTCCGGGTATCTTTCCGGATTCTTTAAAAAAGCACGGCTATGTGGAACTTTATTTTGAAGCAGCCGCGGTGATCACGGTGCTTGTGATCTTAGGGCAGCTTTTGGAGGCAAAGGCGCGTAAGGGCACAGGGCAGGCGATAAAGGCCTTGTTGAACTTGGCGGCAAAAAAAGCGCACCGCTTAATTAATGGTTCTGTAGGGACAGGTTTGAAACCTGTCCCTACAATGACTGTTGAAGAAGATGTTAATATAGATGAGGTGCAGGTTGGCGACTTGCTGCGCGTGCGTCCGGGAGAAAAGGTTCCTCTGGATGGTGTGGTTGTAGAAGGCAGGAGTCTGGTTGATGAGGCGATGATCTCCGGAGAGCCTGTCCCGCAGGAAAAGAAAATTGGGGATTGGGTAATTGGCGCGACGGTCAATCAGTCCGGGTCGTTTCTTATGCGCTGCGAGAAGACCGGATCGGTTACTCTCCTCGCCCAGATCGTAAGTATGACGCAAGAGGCGCAGCGCAGCCGTGCTCCCATACAGAATCTTGCTGACCGGGTTTCAGGTTATTTTGTTCCGGCGGTATTGGTATCCGCGCTGGCAGCTTTTATTTTTTGGCTGCGTTTCGGCCCGGCGCCGAGTATGAGCTATGCTCTTGTCAGCGCGGTCTCGGTATTGATCATTGCCTGTCCTTGTGCTTTGGGATTGGCCACACCCATGGCAGTGATGGTCGGGGTGGGGCGGGGTGCGCGAACGGGTATCCTGGTAAAGAACGCCGAGGCCCTGGAAAGAGCTGAGAAGATAACGCATATCTTAAGCGATAAGACCGGGACTTTGACTGCCGGAAAACCGGCGGTAACTACAGTGGTTTGCGCCGAAGGCTTTAATGAAAAAGAACTGCTTGGTATCGCGGCTTCTCTTGAGCAGGCCAGCGAGCATCCTCTTGCCCGCGCGATCATTGAGCGGGCTAAATCAATTGGTGCGGATATTCAGCCGGTAGCGGATTTTGTATCTTTGACCGCCGAGGGTGTTTCGGGCCGGCTCAACCAAAAGCAGGTTTTTTGCGGCAAGATGAGCTTTATTAAAAGTTCCGGCATATCCCTGCCTGAAGAATTGTTCCACAGAGCCGAGGTATTACAAGTTAATGCCGAAACGGTAATATGCCTGGCTTATGACGGCCGCCCCGCAGGCATTATAGGCATAAAGGACCCGATCAAAGGGACAACCGCGCAGGCCATCCGGGCAATGCGCAAAATGAGCCTGAAAGTCGTAATGGTTACCGGCGATAACGAAAAAACTGCCCGGGCCATCGCCAAAGAATTAAACATAGATAAGGTTTTTTCTGGATTGCTTCCGGCTGGTAAGCGTGATATAGTTAAAGAGTTTACTGTCCACGGCGCCAGGGTGTTGATGGCCGGCGACGGCATCAATGACGCTCCGGCACTGGCCGAGGCAGATGTCGGTGTTGCTTTTGGTTCCGGCACTGACGTTGCAATTGAGAGTGCCGGTATTACTCTGGTCAAAGGGGACCTTAACGGTATTGTTAAGGCGCTGCGTTTAAGCCGTGGCGTAATGCGCAACATCAGGCAAAATCTTTTTTTCGCTTTTATATATAATGTCATAGGGATTCCTGTTGCCGCCGGGCTTTTATATCCTGCTTTCGGGCTACTCTTGAATCCGATGATCGCGGGGGCGGCGATGAGTTTTAGTTCGGTTTCAGTGATCGGAAATTCTTTACGGCTGCGCGGGTTGAAGTTGGAATAAAAAGACGGAGGGTAATTGTATGCCTCAAGATAATAAAAAGATATTAAGAGTGTGCCTGGCGCAGATAAATCCCAAAGTGGGAGATATACAGGGGAATGCGGAAAAAATAATTGCCTTCCTTGAAAAGGCGCGCGGGTTAAAAGCCGATGTTGCCGCGTTCCCGGAATTATGCCTTTGCGGGTATCCGCCCGAGGACCTGTTATTTAAACCGCATTTCATTAAGGAAAATTTAAAAAGCCTTTATAGGATCGTTAAATTTTCAAAAAACATATTTAGCGTCATTGGTTTTCCGTACGCCCAAAAAGGCAGGCTCTATAATGCCGCGGCCCTGATCTATAACGGACGGCTGCTCGATGTTTACAAGAAAATATTCCTGCCTAATTACGGAGTCTTTGACGAGGGAAGGTATTTTACTGTGGGCGGCACCTGTAATATCGCGGCATTCGGCAAAGATGTAAAAATCGGAGTAAATATTTGCGAAGATATCTGGCATGCGCATGGGCCGCAGCGCACTCAGGCGCTTTTAGGCGGCGCCGGGGTGATCATCAACATTTCCGCTTCGCCGTATCAGGCGCGCAGATTAGAGGAACGCCAGCATATGCTGGCTGCCAGGGCCAAGGAAAACAATGCCTATGTGGCGTATTGTAATCTTGTAGGCGGTCAGGATGAGCTGGTTTTTGACGGGGCGAGCATTGTTTTAGATAATAAAGGAAAAATTCTGGCCCGCGGCAAGCAGTTTGAAGAAGGCCTGGTTACCGCGGATCTGGACCTATCCGTTTTAAAACCGGCCCAAGCGGCAAGCAAAAAAACATTTTTTGGTTTACCGGCATCAAGCTTGAAAAAGAATATTTTACCCGGCCTGGAACCCAAGGAACAGGCGGCCTGTGCCAATAAAGTGGAGAAGACGTTAGACCCTCTGGGTGAGATCTATACAGCACTTGCCCTGGGGCTCAGGAACTATGTGTTAAAAAATAATTTCAAAAAAGTGGTCCTGGGCGTTAGCGGTGGTGTTGATTCGGCGCTTGTCGCGGTATTAGCGGCAGATGCCCTGGGACGGGATAATGTAGTTGCCCTTACCATGCCGTCTATGTATTCGTCGGCGGCAACAATGCTGGACGGAAAATTGATCGCCAAAAACCTCAAGATCAGGCTGATCAACGTGCCGATACAGGCGATTTACGCCAAGTATCTGTCGGTGCCGGGAGGATATTTCTCAGGCAGAGCACCGGGAATTGCCGAGCAGAACATCCAGGCGCGCATCCGGGGTAACCTGCTCATGGCTTTTTCTAATAAATTCGGCTGGTTGGTGATCAATACCGGTAACAAGAGCGAGGTCTCCACCGGTTACTGTACTTTGTATGGGGATATGGCCGGAGGATTTTCCGTGCTTAAAGATGTGCCCAAGGGGTTGGTCTATAAGCTGGCCGAGCACAGGAACAGCTGTGCCGGTGCCGACATTATCCCGGCAAGCGTTTTGCGCCGCGCTCCCACCGCGGAATTAAAAAGGAACCAGAAGGACCAGGATA
>JAUYEC010000047.1 GCA_030691585.1 Candidatus Omnitrophota bacterium | reverse complement strand
GCGTTTTTAATGTTGATGCAGGGCGGCTTTATCGCCTTCTGCAGTTTATTGGCATTCGTTTTTGTTTTATACGTGGAAAAGGAAGGCCTGGGACGTGCCAGGACCGCGGCATTTATCGTGCTTTCCTGTTCACAGTTGTTCCACTCCTTTAATTGCCGCAGTATGACCGAGTCTATTTTTAAGATCGGGATATTCAGCAATACAAAACTTATTGTCGCCGACCTTGTGTCGTTTTTATTGCAGGTGGGTGTAGTCTATCTGCCCTTTGCCCAGAAGATATTCAAGACCGAATCGCTAAGCGCGTTTGACTGGTTTTTGGTCCTTACGATCTCATCTTTGCCGCTTTGGGCCATGGAAATTTATAAATTGTTTCGTAAAAGAAGGAGGGTACTTTAATGGAATGGGGAATGAAAAACAGGTTGTCCAGGATCATTGATCCAAAAAGCAGGCGGTGTCTAATGCTTGCGGTAGACCACGGATATTTTCAGGGGCCGACCACCGGCCTAAAAAATCTTGGTGAGACGGTAAAGCCTCTTTTACCTTATGCCGATGCCCTGATGATTACCCGCGGCGGCTTGCGTAATTGGATACCGGCCGAAATTGATAAACCGGTGATCCTGCGCGTATCCGGCGGCCAAAGCATCCTTAAGGAATTGTCCAATGAAGTGGTCACTACTTCTATTGATGACGCCATCCGCATCAATGCCTCGGCGATCACTTGTTCGGTTTATATCGGTTCGGAATATGAAAAGGAAACTATCGCAAACCTGGCGGATCTCGTAAACTGGGGCCAGGATTTCGGTATTCCGGTCCTGGCTGTGACCGCGGTGGGCAAGGAAATGGTCCGTGATGCCCGCTATCTGGGCCTGGCCTGCCGGATCTGTGTTGAGACCGGGGCACACATGGTTAAGACTTATTACTGCGATGGGTTTGAGGAAGTAGTAGAGGCCTGCGGCAATGTGCCGGTGGTGATCGCGGGCGGGAAAAAAATAGAAGAGCGCGCGGCACTGGAGATGGCGCATAACGCCATTAAAAGTGGCGCAAGTGGTGTGGATATGGGCAGGAATATCTTTCAGTCGGATAATCCCGTGGGCATGATCAAAGCCGCCCGGGCGATCGTGCACGATAATGCCAGCGTAGAAGAAGCGTTTAAAATTTATAAAAAGAAATGAAAGCCGCAGTCTATTATAACAACGAAGATATTCGGATCGAGGAAGTTCCTTTGCCCAAGATCCAGGAAGGCGAGATCCTGGTAAAAGTGCGCGCCAGCGGTATTTGCGGCACGGATGTGATGGAATGGTACCGGATCAAAAAAGCGCCGCGTATCCTCGGCCATGAGATCTCCGGAGACATCGCGGATTCACGGACCGATAAATACAAATTGGGCCAGCGTGTTTTTGTCAGCCACCACGTGCCTTGCGGTGAATGTAATTTTTGCCGGGCCGGAGACGAGACCGCTTGTGAAATGCTGCATAAAGGAAATTATGAGCCGGGAGGGTTCGCGCAATTTATCCGTGTGCCGCGCGAAAACGTGGAACGCGGCACTTATGTATTACCGGACAGTGTTTCCTATGAGGAAGCCACGATGATCGAGCCTTTGGCCTGCGCGGTGCGCGGCTTGCGGGTGATCCGGCTGCAGAGCCAGCATACTGTTTTAGTCTTAGGCAGCGGTGTATCCGGACTGTTGAATATCAGATTGGCCAAATTAAGCGGTGCCCGGGTTATCGCTACCGATATTGATCCGTATAGATTGAAGAAGGCGGCGGCTTACGGGGCGGACCAGGTTATAAACGCCAAAGATGGCCTGAAGGACATAAAGGCTGACCGGGTGATCCTCTGCACCGGCGCTGCAAGCGCTGTAAATGAGGCGTTTAATTGTGCGCAGAGAAAAGGTATCATTTTATTGTTCGCTGTTCCGGCTAAAAATATCGAAACCCCCAATGCGGATTTCTGGCGCAATGAATTGACCCTGGTTTCTTCGTATGGGGCAGCGCCCAAAGATTTGCAGGAGGCGCTGGATTTGATCGCCGCAGGCAAGGTCGACATTAGAGACATGATCACGCATCGCCTCCCGCTTGAAGATTGTCAGGAGGGGTTTAAAATAGTTTCAGAGGCAAAAGAATCTTTAAAAGTTGTATTAATTCCTTAATCGTATTGTAGGGGCGGGTTTGAAACCCGCCCCTACAGAGAAAAGGTTAATCGATGGACTACGATTTTAAGCAAATTGAAGTTAAATGGCAGAAGAAGTGGCAGGAAGATAGGGCCTTTAGCGTAACTGCCACATCAGCCAGAAAAAAATATTACCTGCTGGAGATGTTTCCCTATCCATCCGGTAAGATCCATATGGGCCACGTGCGCAATTATACCATAGGCGATGTGGCCGCGCGCTACCGGCTGATGCAAGGGTTTAATGTCCTGCATCCGATGGGTTTTGACGCCTTTGGCCAGCCGGCGGAAAACGCGGCCATAAAAAATAATACCAAGCCCGGCGAATGGACGCATAAGTGCATAGAGTGGATGAAAGAAGAATTAAAGAAGATGGGTTTTTCCTACGACTGGGGCAGGGAGGTCTCTACCTGCGACAGCAGTTATTATAAATGGAACCAGTGGATATTTTTGAAAATGCTGGAACGGGGCCTGGCTTATAAAAAATCTTCTTTTGTAAATTTCTGCCCTTCCTGCCAAACCACGCTGGCTAATGAAGAAGTCATTGAAGGTGGATGCTGGAGATGCCATTCGCCCGTCCAGCAGAAGGAATTGGAGCAGTGGTATCTTAAGATCACCGATTATAAAGAACGCTTGTTAGAAGACTTATCGCAATTAAAGGACTGGCCGCAACGCGTTGTTGCCATGCAAGCTAACTGGATAGGCAAGAGTCAGGGCGTAGAGATCTATTTCCGGCTGAAAGATGGCAGCAAGGTTATCCCGGTTTTCACCACCAGGGTGGATACTATTTTCGGGGCCACATATATCGTCCTGGCGCCGGAGCATCCTTTGGTTAAAGAGCTTATTGCCGGCCGGCCGCAGGAAAAAGAAGCCCGCGTCTTTATTGAAAAAGTCGCCAAAGAAAGCAGGGTGGTGCGGTCATCTTTGGGTGTGTTAAAAGAAGGCGTTTTTACCGGCGCCTACGCGGTCAACCCGGTCAACAATGAAGAGATCCCTATTTGGATAGCAGATTATGTTTTGATGGAATACGGCACAGGTGCGATCATGGCAGTACCTGCTCACGACCAGCGCGATTTCCTCTTCGCCAAAGAGCATCATCTTCCGATGAGAGTTGTGATTCAGACGAACGACGAACGACCCCTCGACTTGGCTCGGGGCAGGCGAACGACGAACGACCAGATGGTCGAGGCTTACGAAGGCGATGGCGCGCAGGTTAATTCCAGCCAATTTGACGGCCTGCCTAATCAAGAGGCTAAGACAAAGATCGCCGAGTGGATGCAGAATTCAGGGATCGGCAAGATCCAGACCCACTGGCGCCTGCGCGATTGGTTGATCTCGCGCCAGCGTTATTGGGGCACACCCATTCCTATAATTTATTGCCCTAAATGCGGAGTTGTGCCGGTGCTCGAGAAGGATCTGCCTGTGGAAT
>JAUYEC010000064.1 GCA_030691585.1 Candidatus Omnitrophota bacterium | reverse complement strand
CGATATTCCTGACCTTGCTCAGATCAATGCGCGGAGCAGGCCGCGACTCGGCTGCGTCACTCTTCTTAGCTTCCCGGGATTCTTGCTCCTGCGGCCCGGCCTCTTCAGGTTTAGGCTCCTCGGGCTTGGGCTCCTGGAGCTTGGGTTCTTCAGGTTTTAGTTCTTCAGATTTGGTTTCCGCGGGTATTGGCTGTTCGGGTTTAGGTTCTTCAAGGTTAGGCTCTTCAGGTTTGATTTCTTCGGGTTTCGGTTCTTCGGGCTTAACTTCCTGCGGCTTAGGCGCCTCGGGCTCTATCTTGGGTATTTCCGGCATCGCCTCAAATTCCAACTCTTCTATTTTAGGAACTGCGGCCTTAGGCGCCGACGTCTTCAAGCGAGTGATCTCTTCAGCAAACAATCTTATCTTTTCTTCTTTTGTCTCCAGCTCTTTTTCTAATTCGGTGTATTCTTCGTTAAGCTTATTGAACTCTGTCTTGGGGACCCATTCGCTGATCGCTTCTTTCTTTTTGAGCTCGGCGGACACGGCCTTGTGCGCCTTTGCTTCCTCCTCCGCGCGCTCCAGGCGGTGCTTCAAAGCCTCTGCCTGGTCGGTTTTATCTTTTGTTTCCTGCCGCAGCTCTTCGGCTTGCCGGCGGGCCGCCTTTGACTCAATGCTTAATCCTACATTCTTGCTAAACTCATCCTGCAATTGCTTTTCCTGATCGATGAATTTGCGTTTTAGCTCCAGGTTTTCCGCCTTGACTTTATCAAGCATCTCCTCGGATTTAGCGACCCATTCTTTGTGCTTTGCGATCTCCGCGTCAATCTGCGGCCGGTTGGTTCCGGTGTCCTGGCTCTCTTTTTTCAGGCGGGCATATTCTTCCTTAAGTTTTCCCAGGTCGGTATTCAGCAGGGTATTTTCATTTTCCAGGCGCTCCATCTTCTGCATCACATTGCCGTAAGCAGCCTGCTCCGGATCTTTTGCCGGGCCTGATTTAGCCGGCCGCTTTTTTCCGGTATCGGAGGGTGCGAGCATGCCGTATACGGCGTATACGACCATAACACCTCCCAAAACTACTATTATCTGCAATAGGTTAATCATCGTTAAAAAGGTATGAAATCTACCGGCCCATGCGGCTTTCCTTTGCCGGGCCCGCTGCTCAAAGCAATCTGAAGTTTTCTTAATATATGCGCCACAATGTCTTTATTTACATCTGTAAATTCAACTCCCAGAATAAAAATTTTTCCTTTATTATGTTTGTCCACTTGACTTAAGTACCTTACTACACCCAAGCCGCCCAGAGTTTCGCCTAATGCGGGGATGTTTATATCAAATTCTACGGCCGCGCCCGGCGCGATCTTTTCCAATGTCACCACGGAAAAACCGCCAAAACCGGTAAAACTTATATTCTGCAGATAACCCCGGTAAGTATGGCCCTGGCTTTTCAGGTCCACCGTGCCCATTACATCTAACCTGTCATAACTTCTTTTGTTTGACATAGATCTACCTCCGGCCTTTATTTATCCCCGCGCAATTTTTCCAGGCGCTGTTTGATCTTGGCCTCGTAACCTATATCAGTGGGCTCATAATAACGCACGGCCTTGCGCGTATATTTTTGTTTCACGAAATGCCCCGGATAGTCATGGGCATATTTATAATCTTTACCGCGGCCCAAATCTTCCGCGCCGCTATATGAGGCATCCTTCAAATGGTCCGGCACTTCCTGGACGGTCTTGTTTTTTATATCGGCGCTTGCCTTTTCTAGGCCCAAGTAGCTGGCATTGGATTTGGGCGCGCAGGAAACATAAACTACCGCCTGCGCCAGGGGGATCCTCGCCTCGGGCATGCCCACAAATTCCGATATCTGCAAAGCCGCGTTTGCCAGCACCAGGGCCATGGGATCGGCAAGGCCCACGTCCTCGGCCGCCAGGATACAGATCCGCCGGGCAATAAACCGCAGGTCTTCCCCTGCATACAACATCTTGGCCATCCAGTACAAAGCCGCGTCGGGATCCGAGCCGCGCATTGATTTTATAAAGGCCGAAGCGGTATCGTAGTGCCCGTCTTCATCCTTATCGTAAATCACCGGCTTTTTCTGGACGGAATCTGCCGCCACTTCCAGGGTAAAATTTATTACGCCGTCAGAGCCTGCGGCAGTGGTAAGAACACCTACTTCAAGAGCGTTAAGCGCCCTGCGGCCGTCGCCTTCGCAGGACCTGGATAAGAAGTTCAATGCCGGCTTGCCCATCTTGATCTTTAACCCGCCGAAGCCTCTTATCTTATCCTTTAAGGCATTACTAATGATGACAGAAATTTCTTTCTCTTGCAAGGGTTTTAGTTCGCAGACCAGCGAGCGCGATAAAAGGGGTGCTGCCAGGGAAAAATAAGGATTGTGCACCGTTGCCCCGATCAAAACCGGATTACCTTCTTCTACGTCGGGCAAGAGCACATCCTGCTGTGCCTTGTTAAAACGGTGTATTTCGTCGATAAAAAGGATGGTCCTTCCCAGCCCCTGGGATTTTTTGAGTTTTGCCGCGGCGATCACGCGGCGGAGTTCTTCCACGTTAGAAGTAGTTGCGTTTATGCATTGGTAATGCGCTTTGGTGAGCTTGGCGATGCACCAGGCAAGCGATGTTTTGCCTATGCCCGGGGGCCCAAAGAGGACAAGCGAGGTAACACGGTCGGCTTCGATAGAGCGGCGCAGGAGCTTTCCCTTACCTAATATATGTTCCTGGCCGACAAACTCATCGAGTGTTGCCGGGCGCATGCGCACGGCAAGAGGAAGGTCCTTGGAATTTTGTTTATTATTTTCCTGAAATAGATCCATGATATGCGAGTTATCCCGCACCAAAAAAATCCCCGCCTGTGCCGTTGGACTGACATCTGAACCATTTGGTTTCAGGTGGGTGCCCTATCTCTTAGCGCGAACGCTAAAGGAATGGCGGGCTCCCTTGATATTCATGTTGGTTCAAATATTATCAAGTTTCCAACGCGCACCGCAGGGATATCTAAAAGAACGGGGCCTTTTTCTGACAAACAAAGTATAGCATATTGTCCAACAAAATTCAAATACAGGGCATTTGCCGTAGGGGCCAGGCGTGCCTGGCTCCTACGGGATATTTTGGTGTAGGGACAGGTTTTAAACCTGTCCCTACCGTAATTTTGCGCCGAAACGCTCCTTTAATAACGCACAGACCGCATCCTGGAGAGGGTTGACTTCATTGTCGGTAAGAGTCCGCTCGGGTGAACGGTAAAAACAGGACACAGTCAGGCTCCTCTGGCCAACGGGGACCTGCTTGCCCGTATAATAATCGGCTATCCGGACATCCTCCAATAACGGCCCGGCCTTAAGGCGCACCGCCCCCAGCACATCTTTGGCCGTAATACCCTGACGGATCAAAAAACTGATGTCGCGCTTGATCCCGGGATAAAGAGACAGCGGCCTGAACTTGATCTTGAGCGCCGCGGCTGATAAAATTTTATCCAGGCAGACTTCCGCGACAAAAACATCCTTATTTTTTATATCCAGATAATCCAACGCCTTTTTCCCCAGGCCGGTGATAAAACCAACTTTATCCTCGCCGATATACACACCTGCCTCTTGAGAGCCAAGCATCCGGAAATCATAAACTTTAACGCCTAATTTTCTAAACAGCCTCTCCAGTAAACCCTTTAAATGCGGCAGACCGGCTTTATCTTTTACCAGTCCGCCCTCTAAAAACATCGACCTCTCTCCGCAAAGAGCAATGCCTAAATTTAATTGCTCCTGCGGATTATTTTTGTCCGCGCTTAGCGAAAAAACTTTACTCACCTCAAAAATATTGACGTACTCCTGCTTCTGATTTAAATTCAGGGCAACGCATCGGGCAAGTGACGGGGTGATCGCTGTCCTGAGTATTTCCTGCTCCCTGCTCAAAGGATTCTGAATTTCTACGGCAAGGCCCGCGGGCACCTGGAAACACTCTGCCAACCCTCTTTCAATAAGACTAAGGGTGATCGCTTCATTTAAGCCTTGGCCTGCAAGCGTATTCTTTACCATCCAAACCAGGTCTGCGGCTGCCGCGGCAGTTGCGTTCGGCCGGAACGATGGCAGGCTCACGGGTATTAAATTGTATCCATGAATGCGGGCTATTTCTTCGATCAGATCCGCTTCCAGGTTTACATCACCGCGAAAAGACGGGATCTCCACGCTAAAATTATTTTTGGCTCTGGGCTTGGCGCCAAAACCCAGCATTTTTAAAATTTTTACCGCTTCTGCCGCGGTAATAGAGACGCCCAGGACTTTATCCGCGTGCGCCATACTTAAATTAACGATCTTTTTCTTTTTAAATCCTGCGCCGCGGCTTTCAACCGGCGCGCTTTCGCCTCCTGAAATACCCAGGATCAATTCCACGGCCCGACGGCGGGCAGAATCAAGCGCCGCGGCATCCACCCCGCGTTCAAATCGATATGATGATTCGGTTTGCAGGCCGAGCTGGCGGCGGCTGCGGCGGATAAGCGCCGGATCAAATACTGCCGCCTCTAAAAGAATATTTTTTGTACCACCGTTAACTTCCGTATCCTTGCCGCCCATAACGCCGGCTACGGCTTTAGCTTTATCCTGCGCTGCGATCACCAAAACTGCACCGTCTAAGGTTTTTTCCTGGCCGTCGAGAATGGTCAATTTCTCCCCGTTGTTTGCACGCCGGACGGCTATACCGCCCGCAGGCAATTTATCCAGGTCAAAGGCATGCATAGGCTGGCCGGTTTCAAACAAAGCATAATTAGTGATATCTACGACATTGTTCACCGGACGGCAGCCTAATAGTTCCAATCGCTGTTTTAGCCAATCCGGGGATGGAGCGACTTTAACTCTTGTGATCACGGTAGCGGTGTAGAGCGGGCAATCCTTCTTATTTTCAATTAAAATCGACACCGCACGTTCCGTGGGACGTAAGACGTGGGACGTAGGACGTCCGTAATCCTTGGGCAATTGTAATTTCTTTCCGGTGATCGCCGCAACTTCCCGGGCAACACCGATAACGCTGAGCCAATCCGGCCTGTTGGAAGTGATCTCAATCTCAAAAATATAATCCCCGCCCCGCTGCTCTAAAGAAACAACTTCCAGGCCCGCCATAGTCAGCTTATCGGCCAGGGCACCAGGCGTAATATTTATATCCACAAAATCTTTGAGCCAGTTATAAGTTACTTTCATATACTGTAATCCGGTTATGTTGTTCGGTTACGATGCCCGTTTCGTAGTTCGTCGCTCGTCTTTCGTCGTCCGTATTCCGTAGTTTAACGATATACGAAATACGAACAACGGAAGACGAATACCGATACGGGCAACGTTGCCGTTACCCCATGACCCAACCTACACAATCAAAATTGCTTCAAGAACCTTAGATCATTCTGAAAAAATAACCTGATATCATCGATGCCGTACTTAAGCATCGCTATTCTCTCTATGCCCATGCCAAAGGCAAAACCGGAATATTTTTTGGCATCATAGCCGGCCTGCTTAAACACATTGGGATGGACCATCCCCGAACCTAATATCTCCAGCCAGCCTTTCCTGCCGCAAACAGAACAACCTGAACCGCCGCAGATAATACATGAAATGTCCATTTCCGCCGACGGTTCGGTAAAGGGAAAGAAATGCGGCCGGAAGCGTAATTTTAATCCTTTGCCGAAGACTGCCTTGGCAAATACTTCCAATACGCCTTTTAAATCGGAAAATCTTATCCCCTCATCCACCATCAACCCCTCTACCTGGTGGAACATAAACGAATGCGACGCGTCCACCGCGTCCGGCCGGTAGACTCTGCCGGGCACGATCACCGCCAGAGGCGGCTTGCGCGCCTTCATCACGCGCACCTGCACCGGAGAAGTGTGGCTGCGCAATAATAAGCGGTCGTTCGTCGTTCGCCTGCCCCGAGCAACGTCGAGGGGTCGTTCGCCTGCCCCGAGCGACCTGTGGTGAGCGGAGTCGAACCAAGTCGAGGGGTCGTTCGTGGATTGATGCGGATTCTTTAAGTAAAATGTATCGAAGGCATCGCGCGATGGATGCTCCAGGGGGATATTCAGGCCGGTAAAATTATTATATTCTGTTTCAATCTCCGGCCCTTCAACCACGGAAAAACCCATGCGCATAAATATGGCGCAGATCTCATCAATAATCCGGGTAATCGGATGACGGGAGCCTAAATTACGGGAGATACCGGGCATCCCGATATCTAAATCGCTCTTTTGGAAAACATTATCCTGAATCTTTAAGCTTTTCTCTTTCTCGTCAATAAGCGCGGTTATTTTACTCTTTAAGGCATTGACCTCTTTGCCAAACGCGCCGCGCTCTTCGGCTGCAAGCGCGGGGATAGAATTAGTCAGCTGCGCTACCAGGCCTTTTCTGCCCAGATATTTTACGCGCACATCCTCTAAGGCCTGCGCAGAAACAACGCCGGCTAAATCATTTTCTATTTTTTCCTGAATAAGGTTAATATCCATATGATTAATAACGCCCCTAACAAAATGAGGCTTAAATTTCTTTTGTCTAAATTCAACCTCTGATTAACCATCCTGCCGCTTGCGAGTTTGCGCAAGCCTTGAGCGTGAATATCCAGGTCTCCGCCGTGTTCAAGGCAGGCGCGGTGAAATACGCCGGTTATCTCCAAACTATCACCCCGGGATTTATAGCTGCCGGTAAATTTTATTTCCTTTGCCGTAGAAGCATCCATCCACACACCAAGCGCATTATTTCCGTCATTAATATTTACCCAGGCATTCCCTCCTCTGGGCATGACATCCCCGATAGCTTCCCCGGA
>JAUYEC010000057.1 GCA_030691585.1 Candidatus Omnitrophota bacterium | reverse complement strand
CTATCAAAATGCGTAACTCCCAAAAATGGGGACACGTACTATTTTTCTGTTTGGCTTTATACCGGAAAAACGGTACATGTCCCCACTTTTCGAAAATTCTATATCCTTATTTACCCTGCTAAATTTCGCTCAATTTCCGTCACCAGTGTTTTTGGAAAGCCTTTGATGATCATATGCTGGCTGACGGGAAGAAACGCCTTGAGCTCGCGTTTAAAATCAAGTTTTCCGGATTTGACGATTTTCAAAATCTTTGATTTCAATTGTTTATCCTGGAGAAAGGCCTCTTTGAAAGCCATGTGCGGCTTGCGAAGTATAAAATAAAGATCATAAAAATCCCGCGCCTTGCCGCGGGTAAGACAGGCCTGGATTTTTTCAGCGACAAGAAAATTCTCCTGAAGGTGAATAAGCGTATAAGGCATAACGAGGTCGGATTGAATAAGCACCGCTGTCCCCAACCTTTTTTTGTCACTGCGCAGGGAAACTTCGACCTGGATCCGGCTTTTATATTCGCTGGCCACAATATGAAATATCGCCAGATATCCGCCGGAGGTGCTTTTTGACTCAATAATCTCAGCCCCAACGCCCTCCATCTCTATCCTGGCAAGCGCTCCTTCCATCAAAGCTTCAATAATCTTAATGGTAATATTGACTCCGGTAAAATCCAGGTCCTCAGAAAACCGCGGGCTCTGCCAGATGATCCTTAAAGCCGTGCCTCCCTTAAAAAGCAAGCCGTCAGAACCTTTCTCCTGATAAAGCCGTGAAAGAAATAACTGCTGGAAATACTCACGGATGACATTATCCGCTGTTGTCTGCCACGCTTGAGACAACTTTTGAATTTGTCTTTTTTCAATCATAGAATTTCCTTAGCCAGTTTCAACAGGCTCGATCTACCAAAAAGCCCGGCATATTCCAGCACGGTTTTTTTCTTTACCTTACGGACGTTAAGGCGCTCGTTCAAGAGTTTTAGCTTAAGATCGACAAAATAAAGGTAATCCGCGAGGGCCTTCTCCGGCTCGGCGATAAGGACGGTTACACCCTCTATCTTCTCTGTTCTGTAGCCGCGGTAGGCCTGTTTCTTAATCCGGGAATACGTGAAGGATTGGTTATTGACAATAAACTCCCGAGTAATCCGCATTGTAGCTGAAGTCACGGCATAGACGGATTCCGGAATGATGCCATGGCGGGAAAGCGCATACTCAAAAGAGATGTAGCTTGGGGCGTAGAGCCGGTTAGCGATAGCTTCTTCTGTTGGGGGATCTGAACGCAGGGCGTAAAGGCCATTTCTTACCTTAAGGAAGAGGTCTTTACGGTGGTCCTTTATGAATTCCTGGGTTGCCCGTAAAGACACACCAAAGACGCGCCTAAAGTCCGATGGAGAAAAGAGCCGGACTCCCTTTGCCTGAAGGGACTGCTGAACATATATTGGTTTAAGTTTTCGCTCCATATGGCGCTAAATGTTAAATGCCTATTTACAGCAATTATACCCTATTTTCCGGATTATGCAAGTTTTTTTAGGAAATCGGGGGACACAATACCTATTTTCCGCATATATTAATGTTAACTGTGCGGAAGGGAACCGATACTGCCGCGAAACGAATCCCTCATTACAAAACGCCTCTGCCGGATAAATGACCACGGCCCGGTGACACCTTCTCCCGTAGGGCCGGCGATAGTCATCGAAGTATAGCCTTCCGCCTCGTAACCTAAACTCGAAAGGCTATGCCCGTTTTCAACAAACAGGGTAGTGTTAACCTTTTTCGCTACAACCATCAGCCGCTCAATATTTGTAGAATGCATGATCGAGGTATGCAGGTATCCGTGTTCGGCCCGGATCGCCAGATCCATCGCCTCTTCCCAGTCCTTAACGCGCACTATCGGCAGGACGGGCATCAACTGCTCGTGCTGGACAAGAGGATGGTCAAATTTTGTCTCGCCGAATAACAGCCTCGTGCCCGCGGGGACCGAAACGCCCGCATCCCGCGCAATGAGGCCTGCGTCTTTGCCTATATATTTCTTATTTACCGCTTTCGCGCCGTCCCTTTCAATAAATACCATCTTAGTGATTTTCTCAAGATCGCTTGAAGATAGTTCATGCGCATTGTGCTTACTCATTTCTTTTTTTAACGCATCCGCTATTTCGCTAACCACAAAAACTTCTTTTTCAGCTATACATAAAACATTGTTGTCGAAAGAGGCGCCTATTACGATGTATCCCGCGGCTTCAGCGATCTCCGCTGTTTCATCCACTATCACAGGCGGGTTGCCCGGGCCGGCCGCGATGACCTTCTTACCCGAAGACATGGCGGTTTTTACCACATCGGGCCCTCCGGTTACCACAAGCAATCTCACGTCAGGATGCTTCATGAGCTGCTGGCTGCTTTCAATGGTGGGATTTTTTATTGAAAATACCAACCCGGCCTGACAGCCTGCTTCCCGTATCGCCTTATTGACCAGCATCACTGCCATGTTTGAAATATTTTTGGCTCCGGGATGCGTGTTAAAAATAACTACATTGCCCGAGGAAAGCATGGTTATGGAATTATTGATGATCGTGGCCCCGGGATTTGTCGA
Source organism: Candidatus Omnitrophota bacterium (assembly GCA_030691585.1). Lineage (GTDB taxonomy): Bacteria > Omnitrophota > Gorgyraeia > Gygaellales > Profunditerraquicolaceae > JAUYEC01. The sequence goes on along the minus strand of JAUYEC010000057.1, from coordinate 2,824 downwards.
AGGGGTGACCGCTCCGATAACGCCAAACGGCACACCGTTAAGGAATGTCACGCCGTAATCGCCGAAATAGGCGTCGGACGGCTTATACTCGCGGCCTTCTATGCCAAAGGTTTTTTCGATCACAAGGGCGTTTTTCGCGATTTTGTCTTCAACCCTGCCCATACCGGTTTCTTCAACAGCCATCTTTGCCAGCATATTGTTATGTTTAGAAAACAGGGCCCGGATATTGGCGATTATTTTTTTTACGCATCGAGACCTTTATCTCCCGATAGGCTTCAAATGCCTCCCTGGCGTCTTTGGCCGCCTCATCAACAGTTTCACGCAGCCCAAGTTCATGTTCCGAAAGCTCGCAACCGATATCTTTCACCGCTGATATACTCATATCCCGCTCCTTTTCTGGTTTAACGGCCCCTTAACAGAAACGCCCCATATGTCTTTGGCATATTCTTTTATAGTCCGGTCGCTGGAGAACTTGCCGGATTTAGCGACATTGATAATGGATTTCTCCGTCCAGCTTGCTTTATTGAGATAGGTTTTTTCAACCCTGTCCTGCGCCCTGCAGTAATCGTCAAAATCAGCGCAGATCAGGTATGGGTCAGAATATTTCAGGCTATCGGTCAAAGGCTTAAAAAGGCCCGGTTCCTGCGGACAAAAGAGATTGCCCTGAATAAGGCGGACGGCTTGGCCTAAATCCTGTGAACGGTTAATATAATCCTGCGGGGCGTATCCGGCCTGCAATATCTTTTTAATCTCGTTCAGGCGCAGGCCGAAGATAAAGATATTGTCATCGCCTGCCTCCTCGCACATTTCTATATTTGCGCCGTCATAGGTGCCGATGGTCAACGCGCCATTAAGCATGAATTTCATGCAGCCTGTCCCTGAGGCCTCGGTGCCGGCAGTGGATATCTGCTCGGATAAATCGCTTGCCGGAAATATCCTTTCGGCAAGAGATACTCTATAATCTTCAAGGAATATGACCTTAAACGCGTCATGGATACCTTTATCATTATTGATTACCACGGCGATGGAATTAATAAACTTGATGATAAGCTTGGCCATAAAATACCCGGGAGCGGCCTTCCCCCCAAAAATAAAAGTCCGAGGCACAAAGGACGGCTTGGGGTTATCCTTGATTTTGACATATTGCGACACAATATAAAGGCCGAATAGCATCTGGCGCTTATATTCATGAATCCGTTTTACCTGAACGTCAAAAATGGAGTCCGGGTTAACGCGCACATTATTTGTTTTGTAAATAAAATCCGCCAAGCCTTGCTTATTTTCTTTCTTAATCTGCCGCCATTTTCCGCAAAAAGAGCTATCGCCTGTAAAATCAAGCAGTTTTTTCGTCTGGTTCAAATCGGTTATCCACCTGTCCCCTATCGACTCGGTGATTAAACGGCTTAGGCCTTTATTCGATTTCAGGAGCCATCTTCTCTGGGTAATGCCGTTGGTCTTGTTATTGAACCTCTCGGGGAACATTTCATAAAAATCCTTAAACAAATCCGTCTTTAAGAGGCCGGTGTGCAGCTCTGAGACGCCATTTACCGAATGCGACCCGATAATCGCAAAATACGCCATGCGCACTATCTTAGGGTCACCCTCTTCAATGATAGACATCCTGGTCAGCCTATCCGTATCCTCAGGGAACCTGGCTGATACCTCGTCTAAAAAACGTCTATTTATCTCATAGATTAACTCCAGATGCCGCGGAAGGAGCTGTTGGAAAATGGAAACCGGCCATTTCTCCAATGCCTCCGGCATCACTGTATGGTTTGTATAGGCAAAGGTATTTCTGGTAATTTCCCAGGCGGCATCCCACCCCAGATCCTCTTCGTCCACAAGAATCCTCATCAGCTCGGCGATGGCGATGGAAGGATGCGTATCATTCAACTGGATAACCGCTTTCTCAGGGAGGAGCGTCAAATCGGAATTATCTATTTTGAAACGCCGGATAATATCGGAAATGGAGGCGGCGCTGAAAAAATATTCCTGCGCCAGCCGTAAAATCCTCCCCGTATAGATATTATCCTCGGGATAAAGAACCTTGGAGATTATCTCCAGGAAAACTTTATCAATCATTGCGCGCTCATAGTCGCCGTGGTTAAAATAATCCAGCTCAAACTCATTGCTGCCTTGCGCTGACCAAAGCCTCAGGGTATTTGCAAAATCATTTTTATAACCGGCAACGGGGATATCGTAGGGCCTGGCAAAAACATCCCTGGTATCGATCCACTTTACGCGCAGTTTTCCGTTTTCGTCATTAAACGCGCTGGTGCGGCCAAAAAGACGCACCCTTACCGTATATTCCGGCCGCGCAAACTCCCAGGGGTCGCCTTTATCAAACCACGCGTCAGGGAATTCAACCTGATTGCCGTTAATTATTCTTTGCCTGAATATGCCGTAATCGTAGCGTATGCCGTAGCCGTGCGCAGGGATGCCTAAGGTAGCCATTGAATCCAGAAAACAGGCGGCTAATCTTCCTAATCCGCCGTTACCCAAACCGGCGTCAGGTTCGCACTCCATCAATTCTTCGATATTAAGGCCCAGCTCGTCCGCAACTTTGGTTATTTCATCCTGTAATCCCAGATTTATCATATTCGTTTCAAATAATTTTCCGATAAGAAATTCGAGGGACAGATAATAAACCCGCTTTGCCTTCGCCTTATGAAATGCCTCCTGCGTCTTCAGCCATCGTTCAATAAGCCTGTCCCTCAATGCGTTTGCCAGGGCCATAAACTTATCTTCTTTGGTTGCGGTATATTTATCTTTCCCAAGCCTGAATTCGAGGATAGCCCAGAAAGAGCGCTCAATACCCTTCCCG